>NZ_FOEG01000008.1 GCF_900110585.1 Aquisalimonas asiatica
TATTCGTCCGACGGTGAAGACGGTGTGCACGGGTGTTGAGATGTTCCGCAAGCTGCTGGACCAGGGCGAGGCGGGCGACAACATTGGTGCGCTGCTGCGTGGTACGAAGCGTGATGACGTGGAGCGTGGTCAGGTGCTGTGCAAGCCGGGTTCGATCACGCCGCACACGAAGTTCGAGTGCGAGGTGTACATTCTGTCGAAGGACGAGGGTGGTCGTCACACGCCGTTCTTCAATGGGTATCGCCCGCAGTTTTACTTCCGTACGACGGACGTGACGGGTTCCTGTGAGCTGCCGTCGGGTACGGAGATGGTGATGCCGGGTGACAACGTGCAGATGACGGTGTCGCTGATTGCGCCGATCGCGATGGAAGACGGTCTGCGCTTCGCCATCCGCGAAGGCGGCCGCACCGTCGGTGCCGGCGTCGTATCGAAGATTGTTGAGTAAGCCGATATGACTACCAATCAGAAGATTCGTATTCGACTCAAGGCGTTCGACCACCGGCTGATCGATGTGTCGGCCGGTGAGATCGTCGAGACCGCGAAGCGGACCGGCGCCCAGGTGCGTGGTCCCATTCCGCTGCCGACGAAGAAGGAACGCTACACGCTGCTGATCTCGCCGCATGTGAACAAGGATGCGCGGGATCAGTACGAAATCCGGACGCACAAGCGTCTGATGGACATCATCGACCCGACGGACAAGACGGTGGACGCGCTCATGAAGCTCGACCTGGCCGCCGGTGTCGACGTACAGATCAAGCTTTACTGAAGCGTTACGCTAAGCAGGGCCCGGCCGCGCCGACCGGTGCGGTCAGGGCTCTTTGTCTCTGGAAGAGGTAACGATGGCTATCGGAATCGTCGGTCGTAAACGCGGCATGACGCGGATCTTTACCGAGGACGGCGCGTCCGTCCCGGTGACCGTGATCGAGGCCACCCCGAATCGCATCACGCAGCTGAAGAACGCTGACGTGGATGGATATCTGGCGGTGCAGGTCACGGCAGGTTCGCGTCGGCCGTCCCGGGTGACCAAACCCCTTGCCGGGCACTTTGCCAAGGCGGGTGTGGATGCCGGTCGCGGCCTGTGGGAATTCAGGCTCGCGGAAGGCGAGGAAACGTCGCTGGAAGTTGGCGGTGAGATCAAGGTCGATACCTTTGAGGCCGGGCAGCACGTCGACGTGCGCGGGGTCAGCAAGGGCAAGGGCTTTGCCGGTGGCGTTAAGCGCCACAACTTCGCCACACAGGACGCCACCCACGGTAACTCGAAGGCCCACCGGGCGCCGGGTTCCATCGGTCAGAACCAGTCCCCGGGGCGTGTGTTCAAGGGCAAGAAGATGGCCGGGCAGATGGGGAACAAGGCGGTCACCGAGGCGAACCTGGAGATTGTCCGGGTGGACGCCGAGCGCAACCTGCTGCTGGTCAAGGGTGCGGTTCCGGGTGCAACCGGTTCCGATGTCATCGTCCAGCCGACCGTCAAGGCGGTTGAAGGGAGGAGCAGCTGATGGAACTCCAGACCCATGGCGGCGGCAAGGTAACGGTATCCGACGCAGCCTTCGGCCGCGAATTCAACGAAGGCCTGGTACACCAGGTCGTCACCGCCTACCTGGCCGGTGGCCGCGCCGGGACCAAGGCGCAGAAGAGCCGCGCGGAAGTCAGCGGCGGCGGCTCCAAGCCCTGGCGTCAGAAAGGCACGGGCCGTGCCCGGGCCGGCACGATCCGCAGCCCGATCTGGCGCAGTGGTGGCAAGACGTTTGCAGCGCGGCCGCGGGATTTCTCGCAGAAGGTCAATCGCAAGGCCTATCGCGCCGCGATTAGCAGCATCTTCTCCGAGCTGGCGCGCCAGGATCGCCTGGTGGTCGTGGATGGCTTCGACGTGGAAGAGCCGAAGACCAAGACGCTGCTGGCGAAGCTGAAGGAAATGGGCACGACCAACGCCCTGATCGTCACCGAAGCGGACTCCGACAACCTGTATCTGTCCTCGCGGAACCTGCCCGGGGTGGATGTGACGGACACCGCTGGCCTGGACCCGGTGAGCCTGGTTGCGTTCGAGAAGGTCGTGATCACGGTTGACGCGCTCAAGCGCGTTGAGGAGTGGCTGGTATGAACCAGGAACGCATGTACGAGATCCTGCTGGCGCCGCACGTTTCGGAGAAGAGCACCGTGGTGGCGGAAGACGCCGACCAGGTGGTTTTCCGGGTCAAGCGCGATGCCAACAAGCGGGAGATCAAGGAAGCCGTCGAACAGCTGTTCGACGTCAAGGTGACGGATGTGCGCACCGCGCTGATGAAGGGCAAGGTCAAGGGCTTTGGTCGCATCAAGGGGCGCCGTCCGAACTGGAAAAAGGCCTACGTGGCCCTCGAGGCTGGCCAGGATATCGATTTCCTGGGCGGTGAATAACGAACGCACAGCGACGGATAGAAACCATGTCACTGCTCAAGGCGAAACCGACATCACCAGGGCGCCGCTTTGTCGTCCAGATTCGGAACGACGAGCTGCACAAGGGCGCACCGTATGCGCCGCTGGTCGAGAAGAAGTCGCGGACGGGCGGCCGCAACAACGCCGGACGGATCACCACCCGGCATCGCGGCGGCGGTCACAAGCAGCAGTACCGCGTCATCGACTTCAAGCGGAACAAGGACGGTATCCCGGCCAAGGTCGAGCGCCTGGAATATGACCCCAATCGCAGTGCGAATATCGCATTGCTACTTTATGCGGACGGCGAGAGAAGGTATATTATCGCGCCTCGCGGGGTTCGGGTCGGCGCCCCGATCAGTTCCGGGCAGGAAGCACCCATCAAGCCCGGGAATGCTCTGCCGATGCGCAGCATCCCGATTGGTACGCAGATCCACTGCGTTGAGTTGCGGCCCGGCAAGGGCGCGCAGCTGGTTCGCTCCGCGGGGACATCGGCGCAGCTTGTTGCCCGTGAAGGCAACTACGCAACCATTCGGCTGCGTTCTGGCGAAATGCGGAAAGTGCCGACGGAATGCAAGGCGACGGTTGGCGAAGTCGGCAACCAGGAACACAGCCTGCGCTCGCTGGGCAAGGCCGGTGCCACGCGTTGGCGTGGTCGTCGGCCGACGGTTCGTGGCGTGGTCATGAACCCGGTGGATCACCCCCATGGTGGTGGTGAAGGTCGCACTTCCGGTGGTCGCCATCCGGTGACGCCCTGGGGTGTGCCGACCAAGGGTTACAAGACCCGCAAGAACAAGCGGACGGATCAGTACATCGTTCGCGCCCGCGGCAAGAAGAAGCGCAGCTAACAGGTAGAGGTCGTACTCGTGCCACGTTCAATGAAAAAGGGTCCGTTCGTTGACAGCCACCTCCTCAAGAAAGTCGAGGAAGCGGCGGAGGCGAACTCCAAGCGGCCGATCAAGACCTGGTCGCGGCGTTCCATGGTCGTCCCCGACATGGTCGGGCTGACCATCGCCGTGCACAACGGCCGGCAGCATGTGCCGGTCCTCATCAACGAAGAGATGGTCGGCCACAAGCTCGGCGAGTTCGCGGTGACGCGGACGTATCGCGGTCACATGGCTGACAAGAAGTCCAAACGGTAGGGGTGACTCATGGAAGTCGCAGCGAAACACAGGTATGCCCTGATCTCGCCGCAGAAAGTGCGGCTGGTCGCCGATCAGATCCGGGGGCAGTCCGTGGGCTCCGCCCTGCAGACGCTTGAGTTCAGCCCCAAGAAGGCGTCCGGGATCGTCCGCAAGGTGCTGCTGTCGGCCATTGCCAACGCCGAGCACAACGACGGCGCTGATATCGACGAGCTTCGTGTGTCGTCGATCATGGTTGACGAAGGGCCGATGTACAAGCGGATCCAGGCGCGCGCCAAGGGCCGCGCGAACCGGATCCTCAAGCGCACCAGCCACATCACCGTGAAGGTGGCTGAGGAGTAAACGGGAGCAGTCATGGGTCATAAAGTCCACCCGACCGGATTTCGTCTGGGCGTTACCGAAGACTGGCGTTCCATGTGGTACGCCAAGAACACCGATTTCGGTGATTACCTCAACACCGATCTCAAGGTGCGGGAGTTCATCAAGAAGAAGCTCTCGCACGCGTCCGTGAGCACGATCCGGATCGAGCGGCCGCCGAAGAACGCGCTGGTGACCATCTACACCGCGCGTCCGGGCATGGTGATCGGCAAGAAGGGCGAGGACATCGAAGTCCTGCGCCGGGAAGTGAGCAAGCTGATGGGTGTGCCCGTGCACATCAACATCGAGGAAGTTCGCAAGCCCGAGCTCGATGCCCAGCTGGTGGCGGAGAACGTGGCCCAGCAGCTCGAGCGGCGCATCATGTTCCGGCGTGCGACAAAGCGCGCGGTTGGCAATGCCATGCGTCTGGGTGCCCAGGGCATCAAGATCAACGTGGCCGGCCGGCTGAACGGTGCCGAGATTGCGCGCACCGAGTGGTATCGCGAGGGCCGAGTGCCGCTGCATACCCTGCGGGCGAATATCGACTACGGCTTCGCCGAGGCGCATACCACCTATGGTGTGATCGGTGTGAAGGTGTGGGTGTTCAAGGGCGAGATCCTGGAGCCGGAGTTCTTCCAGAAAGGGGAAGGCAAGGTGGATCGCGCCGGGGCGAACAAGTAAGGATTGACTAGCCATGTTGCAACCCAAGCGGACGAAATTTCGCAAGCAGCAGAAAGGCCGGAATTACGGGCTGGCGAACCGGGGCGACAAGGTTAGCTTCGGTGAGTTCGGCATGAAGGCCACTACCCGTGGCCCCGTGACGGCGCGTCAGATCGAGGCAGCGCGACGGGCGATCAACCGTTACGTTCGGCGTGGCGGCAAGATCTGGATTCGGGTGTTCCCCGACTATCCGGTCACGTCCAAGCCGCTTGAAGTGCGCCAGGGTAAGGGTAAGGGCAACGTCGACCACTGGGCCGCGCGGATCCAGCCCGGTCGCGTGCTGTATGAGATTGAAGGGGTTTCCGAGGAAGTGGCCCGCGAGGCGTTTCGCCTGGCGGCGGCCAAGCTCCCGGTCAAGACCCGGTTTGTTTCCCGGACGGTGCTGTGATGAAAGCGAGCGAACTTCGGAATAAAGACATCGGCGAGCTCGAGAAGGAGCTGCTCGAGAAGCGCAAGGAGCAGTTCAATCTGCGCATGCAGGCGGCGACCGGGCAACTGGGTCGGCCTGACCTTGCCAGGGCCGCGCGCCGTGACGTTGCGCGGATCAAGACCGTGCTGAACGAAAAGCGCAAGGCGGGTGAGCAGTCATGAGTGAGCAGACGAAGACCAGGCGGACGCAGGTCGGCCGTGTTGTGAGTGCAAAGATGGACCGGACCATTACGGTCTATTTCGAGCGCATGGTGAAACATCCGCTGTACGGTAAGTTCATCCGTCGTTCGACCAAGCTCCACGCGCACGACGAGAACAACGAGTGCCAGGAAGGGGATTGGGTGTCGGTGGAGGAATGCCGGCCCATGTCCAAGACCAAGTCCTGGAAGCTCGTCGAAGTGATCGAGCGCGCGCGCCGGTAAGAGGTTACGGCGACCGGAATACAGCCGGTGGCCCTGAGGAACAACTGAAGCGGGTAGAACACGATGATTCAGATGCAGACCCTGCTGGATGCGGCGGACAACAGTGGCGCCCGCGAAGTCCAGTGTATCAAGGTCCTTGGCGGTTCCCGGCGCCGGTATGCCGCGATTGGCGACATCATCAAGGTGAGCGTCAAGGAGGCTATCCCGCGTGGCCGCGTCAAGAAGGGCGAGGTATACAACGCGGTTGTGGTACGCACCCGCAAGGGCGTCCGCCGGCCGGATGGTTCGGTGATCCGCTTTGACGGCAACGCCGCGGTGCTGCTGAACAATCAGCTGGCCCCGGTCGGTACGCGCGTCTTCGGTCCCGTGACCCGTGAGCTGCGGACGACGCAGTTCATGCGGATTATTTCGCTGGCACCTGAAGTGCTGTAAGCGGAGAGAGGATCTCATGCAGAAGATCAAGAAGGGTGACGACGTCATCGTTGTCGCCGGAAAGGACAAAGGCCGCCGTGGAACCGTCGTGCGCGTGCTGCGCGACGAGAACCAGGTCGTGGTCGAGAACGTCAACATGGTCAAGCGCCACATCAAGGCGAACCCGCAGCGTGGTGAGTCTGGCGGCATCCAGGAGAAGGAAGCGCCGGTGGATCTGTCGAACGTGCAGATCTACAACCACAAGGCCGGCAAGGGTGACCGTGTTGGCATCAAGGTGATGGAGGACGGCCGCAAGGCCCGTTACTTCAAGTCGAACAACGAACCCGTCGACGCGTAGGTGTGGTCATGGTCAGGTTGCAGGAGCAATACAGAAACGAGGTGATCGGGCAGCTGCGCGAGCAGTTCAACTTCCGTAACGTCATGGAAGTGCCCCGGATCACCAAGGTGACCGTGAACATGGGTCTCGGCGAGGCAGTCAAGGACAAGAAGATCGTTGACAATGCCATGGCCGACATGGCCGCCCTGACGGGGCAGAAGCCCACGATCACCTACACGCGGAAATCCATTGCCGGGTTCAAGATCCGCGACGGATGGCCCATTGGCTGCAAGGTGACGCTGCGCCGGGACATCATGTGGGAGTTCCTGGATCGCTTCATCAACGTGGCGGCCCCCCGGATTCGTGACTTCCGCGGGTTCTCCCCGAAGTCGTTCGACGGGCGCGGCAACTACAACCTGGGTGTTCGTGAGCAGATCATCTTCCCGGAGCTTGAGTTCGACAAGGTCGACAAGATCCGTGGGATGGACATCACGATCACGACCACCGCGAAGACAGACGAGCAAGGCCAGGCGCTGCTGGAAGCGTTCGGCTTTCCGTTCCGGAAATAGACGAGGACGATATGGCAAAGGCTTCGATGGTGGCGCGTGAAGAGAAACGGGCGCGCCTCGTTCGTAAATACGCCGAGAAGCGTAAGGCTCTCAAGGCCGTGATTCAGAATCCTGAAAGCACGGAAGACGAGAAGCTGGATGCGCAGGAGAAGCTGCAGAACCTGCCGCGGAACTCCAGCCCGGTGCGGCAGCGTAATCGCTGTCAGGTGACCGGCCGGCCGCGCGGCTACTACCGCAAGTTCGGCCTGGCGCGGAACAAGCTGCGGGAAGAAGCGATGAAAGGGATGATTCCGGGGCTGACCAAGTCCAGCTGGTAATCGTCTTTCACGGCCCGGATACAGATCAAGACAGGTAAGTACACGATGAGCATGACAGATCCTATTGCGGATCTCCTGACCCGCATTCGCAACGCACAGACTGCGAACAAGGCAGAGGTCTCCGTGCCTTCCTCCAAGCTGAAGCAGGCCGTCGCCGGCGTGCTCAAGGAGGAAGGTTACATCGAGGATTTCCGCATCGAAGGCGAGGAGAAGAAGCCGGTGATCGTCATCCGGCTCAAGTACTTCCAGGGCCAGCCCGTCATCGAGCGGATTCAGCGGGTGAGCCGGCCGGGCCTGCGGATTTTCAAGGACAAGACCTCCCTCCCGAAGGTCAACGGAGGGCTGGGGGTTGCAATTATTTCCACCTCACGCGGGGTTATGACCGACCGCGCCGCGCGGACTGCGGGCGTGGGCGGTGAGGTCCTCTGCGAGGTCTTCTAAAGACAGGATCAGATCCATGTCCAGAGTAGCGAAGCAGCCGATCAAGATTCCGTCCGGCGTCGAGGTGAAGTTCGATGGCAAGGACGTGACGGTCAAGAGCAGCAAGGGTGAGCTCCACTTTCACATCCACGATGAAGTCAACGTGGTGGAAGAAGAGGGGGAGCTGCGGTGCAGCGCGGTCAAGGACCGGCAGTCGAGCATCGCGCTTGCGGGGACGACCCGCGCCATCCTCAACAACATGGTCACCGGGGTGGCCGACGGCTTCGAGCGCAAGCTTGAACTGCGCGGCGTCGGTTACCGCGCCCAGGCCCAGGGGAGCACCCTGAACCTGACGCTCGGGTTTTCCCATCCGGTGAACTACGCCGTGCCGGACGGGATTACCGTCGAGACGCCGAGCCAGACCGAGATCGTGGTCAAGGGCATCGATAAACAACGTGTTGGCGAAGTGGCCGCGCAGATTCGCGCCTATCGTCCGCCGGAGCCTTACAAGGGCAAGGGCGTTCGGTATGTGGGCGAACGTGTGGTCATGAAAGAAGCCAAGAAGAAGTAGCAGGTAGGGATTATGGATAAGAAGGCAGCACGTCTGCGCCGCGCCCGTCGGGGCCGGATGAAGATCCGCGAGCTGGGCACCTACCGGCTGAGTGTCCATCGGACGCCGCGGCACATGTACGCCCAGGTCATCGAAGCCGACGGCAGCAAGACCGTCGCCGCTGCGAGCACGCTGGAGAAGGATCTGCGCGGCAAGCTCTCCTCCACGGGGGGCGCAGCCGCAGCAGAGGCGGTCGGCAAGCTGATTGCCGAGCGGGCGAAGGCCGCCGGCGTCGAGCGCGTTGCGTTCGATCGTTCCGGCTTCCAGTATCATGGCCGCGTCCGGGCGCTGGCCGATGCCGCCCGTGAGGGCGGACTGCAGTTCTAACGGAGGCATGTAACGATGGCGATGAACGACAGCAACACCGACGGCCTCCAGGAAAAGCTGATTACGGTCAACCGGGTGGCCAAGGTGGTCAAGGGTGGCCGCCAGTTCGGCTTTACCGCGCTGACCGTCGTCGGTGACGGCGAAGGCCGTGTCGGCTTCGGGTATGGCAAGGCACGTGAAGTGCCTGCCGCCATCCAGAAGGCGATGGAGAAGGCCCGGGCCAACATGGTCACCGTGCGCCTGAACGGCGGCACGCTGCAGTATCCCGTGACCGCCTGGCACGGCGCCAGCAAGGTGTTCATGCAGCCGGCCTCGGACGGTACCGGAATCATCGCCGGTGGCGCGATGCGCCCCGTGTTCGAAGTCATGGGCGTGCACAACGTGCTGGCGAAGAGCCTCGGTTCCCGGAATCCCATCAACGTCGTGCGCGCCACGATCAACGGTCTCGCGGCGCTGCAGTCGCCCGAAGACGTGGCGGCGAAGCGCGGCAAGACGGTCGAAGAGATCCAGGGTTAATCATGGCCAAGAAGAAGCAGCTCAACGTCACTCTGCGCCGTAGTCTGAACGGCCGCACGGAAAAGCACAGGGCCTGCGTGTCGGGTCTGGGACTGCGCCGCATGCACCACACGGTGACGGTGGAGGATACCCCGGAGAACCGCGGCATGATCAACAAGGTCTCGTATCTGCTGAATGTCGAGGAGGCCTGAACCATGCGTCTGAATACACTGAAACCTGCTGTCGGCAGTCGGAAGGAGCGCGACCGCGTTGGCCGTGGGATCTCCGCCGGCGGCGGCAAGACGGCCGGGCGCGGCCACAAGGGCCAGCACTCCCGTTCGGGTGGTTACACCAAGGTCGGCTTCGAGGGCGGTCAGATGCCCCTGCAGCGCCGTGTGCCCAAGAGCGGGTTCCGGTCGCGCAAGTCCATGGTGACTGCCGAGGTCCGTCTGTCGGAGCTCAAGTACGTGGACGGCGGCGTCGTTGATCTGGATTCGCTCAAGAAGGCTGACGTGATCCCCATGCGGGCACGTGCGGCGAAGATCATCGAGTCCGGCTCGGTTGAGCAGGCTGTCACCGTCAAGGGTGTGCGCGTGTCCAAGGGCGCCAGAGCCGCTATCGAGAAGGCGGGCGGTTCCGTCGACGCCTAACTCGCACTTCCGCTTTCCGGCAGGCTGAGCCCAAATGTCCTCACTCGGTGGAATCGCCAAACTGACCGAAGTTCGCCAGCGCCTGATGTTCGTTCTGATGGCGCTGGTGGTGTTTCGTGCTGGTACGCATCTGACCATTCCAGGTATCGACCAGGAAGCGATGCAGCAGATGTTCGACCAGCAGGCCGGCACGATCCTGGACATGTTCAACATGTTCTCAGGGGGCGCGCTGGAGCGTCTGTCCATCTTCGCCATCGGCATCATGCCGTACATCTCCTCGGCCATTATCATGCAGCTGTTGACTGCAGTGGTGCCGTATCTTGAGCAGCTCAAGAAGGAAGGCGAGGCTGGCCGGCGCAAGATTACCCAGTACACCCGTTACGGCGCGCTCGGGCTTGCCATCGTGCAGGGTATCGGCGTGTCGGTTGCGTTGCAGAACCAGGGGGTCACCCACGCCGGGGCGGGGGCTGGCTTCGATCTGGCATTCGCGTTCACGGCGACAGTGACGCTGGCCACCGGGACCATGTTCCTGATGTGGCTGGGTGAGCAGATCACCGAACGGGGGATCGGCAACGGTATTTCGATCATCATCTTCGCGGGCATTGTTGCGGGGCTGCCGAGCGCCATTGGTGGCACGCTGGAGCTTGCGCGCACCGGCGAGATGAGTATGCCGCTGGTGGTGGTGCTGTTCATCGGGGTGCTGCTGATTACCGCTTTCGTGGTGTTCGTGGAACGGGGGCAGCGGCGCATCACGGTGAATTATGCCAAGCGTCAGCAGGGCAGGAAGATGGTCCAGGGGCAGAGTACCCATCTGCCGCTGAAGCTGAACATGGCCGGGGTTATCCCGCCCATCTTCGCGTCGAGCATCATTCTGTTCCCGGCAACACTGGGTACGTGGTTCAGCGACCCGGAAGGCACTGGCTTTGTCGCGCAGCTTGCGCAGACGCTACGTCCGGGCGAGCCGCTGTACGTGCTGTTCTACGCCACCGCGATCGTTTTCTTCTGCTTCTTCTATACCGCGCTGGTGTTCAACTCGCGTGATACAGCGGACAACCTGAAGAAGTCCGGTGCGTTCATCCCGGGGATCCGCCCCGGTCAGCAGACGGCAAAGTACATTGACGGCGTCATGACCCGGCTGACGGCGGCAGGTGCGGTCTACATCACCGCGGTCTGCCTGTTGCCGGAGTTCCTGATCCTGTACTGGAACGTGCCCTTCTACTTCGGCGGGACGTCACTGCTGATCATCGTCATCGTGGTGATGGATTTCATGGCACAGCTGCAGTCGCACCTGGTGTCCCATCAGTACGAGCCGCTGATGAAGAAGTCCAACCTGAAGTCGTTCGGCCGATCCGGCGTGCCGCGCTGATCGGGCGCGCCGATATCGCGATCCGGGGGCGCATTCGCCTGAAGAATCTGGTATATTACGCGCCCTTCGCGTCAGGCGCAGACAGTTTTGGAGAAAGATCATGAAGGTACGTGCTTCGGTGAAGAAGATTTGCCGGAACTGCAAGATTATCCGGCGCGGTGGTGCCGTGCGGGTGATCTGCACGGAGCCCCGGCACAAGCAGCGCCAGGGCTGACAAGGCTGGCGCTTGAAGACAGGTTACAGATTTAGCTAACATTGCGGGTTTTCCGCACAAACCAGGAGTGTTGCTCATGGCGCGTATTGCTGGCGTCAATGTCCCGGACAACAAGCATGCCGTGATTGCGCTGACGTATATCTACGGTATCGGACGGTCTGCGGCTGCGGAGATTTGCGACGAAGCCGGCGTGACCCGGGATCGGAAGATCCGGGATCTGGCCGAGCACGAGATCGAGGCGATTCGGAACGCCATCGGCAACAACCATCTGGTGGAAGGTGACCTGCGGCGCAAAGTCGCAATGGACATCAAGCGCCTCATGGACCTGGGTTGCTACCGGGGGCTGAGGCATCGTCGCGGCATGCCGGTGCGGGGTCAGCAGACGCAGACCAACGCGCGCACCCGGAAGGGGCCGCGTCGGGCCGTTCGCAAGTAACAACCATTTGGAGTCGCCCAGAGCGGCGGCCAGTAACTGGGATTCATCGCTATGGCGAAAGGTGCAACGCGGACGCGGAAACGCGTCACGAAGACGGTTGTCGATGGTATCGCGCATATCAACGCGACCTTCAACAACACCATGATCATGATCACCGACCGGCAGGGCAATGCGCTGAGCTGGGCGAGCGCTGGTGGCAGCGGCTTCCGTGGTTCGCGCAAGAGCACCCCGTTCGCGGCGCAGGTCGCGTCGGACAGGGCCGGTACTGCGGCCAAGGACTACGGTCTGAAGAACCTGGAAGTCCGGGTCAAGGGGCCGGGGCCGGGGCGTGAATCCGCGGTGCGGGCGCTGAACAACGCCGGTTTCAAGATTACCAACATCTCCGACGTGACGCCCATCCCCCATAACGGGTGTCGTCCGCCGAAGAAGCGTCGCGTCTGACCGACTGGAGCAACTGAATGGCTAGGTATATCGGTCCCAAATGCAAGCTGTCCCGCCGCGAGGGAACGGACCTGTTCCTCAAGAGCGGGGTCCGCTCGCTGGACAGCAAGTGCAAGCTGGATACGCCGCCGGGGCAGCATGGGCAGCGGCGTACGCGCCTGTCCGACTACGGCATGCAGCTGCGCGAAAAGCAGAAGCTGCGGCGCATGTACGGCGTGCTCGAGAAGCAGTTCCGGAACTACTACAAGGAAGCGGCGCGCCGCAAAGGCGCGACCGGTGAAGAGCTGCTGCGGCTGCTGGAAGGCCGGCTGGATAACGTCGTGTGGCGCATGGGCTTCGGCTCGACCCGTCAGGAAGCGCGGCAGCTGGTGAGTCACCGTGCGGTGCTGGTGAACGGTCGCGTCGTCAACGTGCCGTCGTTCCAGGTCTCCCCGGGTGACGTGGTGACGATCCGCGAAAAAGCGCGCAAGCAGGAGCGGGTGCAGGCCGCTCTTGATCTGGCGCAGCAGTCCGGATTCGTCGACTGGATCCAGGTGGACGCGAAGGGGTTCGAGGGAACCTTCCGTGCACGCCCGGAGCGCGCGGATCTGCCGGCTGAAATTAACGAGCATCTGGTGGTCGAGCTCTACTCCAAGTAATCGAGTAGGCGACACGAGCCGATCAACGACGCAGAGAGGACTTGCCGATGCAGGCCCAGTTCAAAGATTTTCTCAAGCCGCGCGTGGTAGACGTCCAGAGCGAGAGTGACACGTCCGCGCGGGTCGTCATCGAGCCGCTTGAGCGCGGTTTCGGTCACACCCTGGGCAATGCGCTGCGGCGGATTCTGTTGTCTTCCATGCCCGGCTTTGCCGTGGTGGAAGCGGAAATCGACGGCGTGCTCCACGAGTACACCGCGGTGGAAGGCGTGCAGGAAGACGTGGTCGACGTGCTGCTGAACCTGAAGCAGCTCGCAGTGCGGCTGCATTCCCGCGAAGAGGCCACGCTGAAGCTGTCCAAGAAGGGCCCCGGCGAAGTGACGGCGGCCGACATCGAGGCCGGCCACGACGTCGAGATCAAGAACCCCGAGTTGGTCATCGCCCACCTGACCAAGGCCGGTGAGCTGAACATGACCATCAAGGTGGCCCGCGGTCGTGGCTATGAAGCCGTGACCCAGCGTCGTGATGACGAGGATCGGCCCATTGGCCGGCTTCAGCTCGATGCCAGTTTCTCCCCGGTGCGTCGCGTTGCGTACAGCATCGAAAGTGCCCGTGTGGAACAGCGCACCGACCTGGACAAGCTCGTCATGGAGATCGAGACCAACGGCGTCATCGAGCCTGAAGAGGCGATGAAGTTTGCGGCGGGTCTGCTCCAGGATCAGCTGTCCGTGTTCGTGGCCCTGGAAGGCGGTGAAGACTTTGCCGAGCCGGCACGGAAGGCGCCGGAGGTGGACCCGGTGTTGCTGCGGCCGATCGATGATCTCGAGCTCACCGTCCGCTCGGCGAACTGCCTCAAGGCGGAGAGCATCCATTACGTGGGTGACCTCGTGCAGCGCACGGAAGTGGAGCTGCTCAAGACGCCGAATCTGGGCAAGAAGTCGCTCACCGAGATCAAGGAAGTACTGGCCTCGCACGGCCTGTCCCTGGGCATGCGCCTTGAGGACTGGCCGCCGGCCGGCCTCGGCAACCGGGAACAGGCCACGGGTTGATCGCGCGGTACGCGCGCACCGTACATATCGAAAGGGTAGAGAACCATGCGTCATCGCAAATCAGGGCGTCAACTGAATCGCAACAGCAGCCATCGTCAGGCGATGTTCCGCAACATGGCCGCGTCGCTGTTCGAGCACGAGGCCATCAAGACCACGCTGCCGAAGGCGAAGGAGCTGCGGCGGGTTGCGGAGCCGCTGATTACGCTGGCGAAAGAGGACAGCGTCGCCAAGCGTCGCGTTGCCTTCTCCCGTCTGCGGGACAAGGAAGCGGTCGGCAAGCTGTTCTCCGAGCTGGGGCCGCGTTACAAGGCACGCCCCGGCGGGTATCTGCGGATTCTGAAGTGCGGCTTCCGCCCCGGCGACAATGCGCCCATGGCGTTCGTGGAGCTGGTTGATCGGCCGCAGGTGGATGTGGAAGAAGAGGACAACGAAGAAGCGGCGGCGGAGTAAGCGCCGAGCCGACGTTTCGTTGACCTGAGAACCGGGCCCAGTGCCCGGTTTTTTTTTGTCTATCGCACGGGCTCAGCAGGTGTGGCAGACGTTGGGGCCGTAGGGTGAACCTTCAGGTCCACCGGGCTCGCCAGCGTCGTTTATCAGCTCGAGTCATTCAGGCCGGACTTTCCCCCGGTCGACCGGGTGGCGCAGAATGGCGGCGACGGCGCAGATCCGGACGGCGACCGGACGGCCTGGGCAGGGAGGAACGGCGTGTTTGTTCTGTTTACGGATTTCGGGCTCAACGGTCCTTATGTGGGGCAGTTGAAGGCGGCCCTGCTGCGCGGGCTCCCCAACCAGCCGGTGGTGGATCTGCTGCACGACGCACCATCAATGGACCCGCGGGCGGCAGCCTATCTGCTCGAGCCGTTCACGCGGGGCCTGCCGGAAGAGGCCATTACCCTCGGTGTCGTGGATCCCGGGGTGGGGACGGATCGGCCCGGTTGCGTGGTGGAGGCGGACGGACGCTGGTTCGTCGGGCCCATGAACGGGTTGTTCGAGTTCGTGGTAAGGCGCGCATCCGAGTGGGCCGCGTGGTCGTTGGTGCCATCGGGCGGGCCGGTGGCACCGACCTTCCACGGCCGCGATGTCTTTGCGCCGGCCGCACTTGCGCTCATGCGCGGGGACCGTTCGGTGCTTGGCGGCGTGCTCGAGGAGCGGCCAGGGGAAGACTGGCCGGATGACGTCCCCCGCATCCTGTACGTGGACGCCTACGGCAATGCCATGAGCGGTATCCGCGGGAGCATGCTCAGCGACGGGGCCATTGTGGAGGCCGGGGGCAAGCGTTTCCGCGGGGCGTCCACCTTCGGGGATGTAGAGTTGGGCAAGCCGTTCTGGTACCGCAATTCGAGCGGTCTGGTGGAGATTGCCGTGAACGGCGACAGTGCGGCGGATGTTCTTGGTCTTGAAGCGGGGAGCCGGGTGCGACTGATCCGGCCATGATGTGATTGCACGCAGGCCGGGGCGCGCTGCGGGAGGAGAAGACCGAAATGAAGATCAATATGGAAGTCGACGCCACGCCCGAGGAGCTGCGCCGGTTCTTCGGGTTGCCGGATGTTCAGCCGCTGCATGACGAAATGCTGGAGATGATCCGCGAGCGCATGCAGCAGGGCATGGAGGGCTACGATCCGGTGAGCCTGATGGCGGCGTCGTTGCCGTCCCATCTGCAGAACATGGAGGGGATGCAGCGCGCATTCTGGGACGCCTTCACCGGCGCCCGGGGCAGTGGTGGCGGGGGCGGGAAGACGGATGAGTGAGCCGTGTACGGTGCGGGCTCCACGTCTGGTATAATCGCGCGCTGCAAGCCGTTGCGGTGCAGCATTGACCCGCAACCACAAGGCAGGCGTGGTGCCGGCAGTTGGCGCACCCGCCCATTCGGTAGAACCGACAGGAGAACACCATGAAAGCACCCGTACGCGTTGCGGTGACCGGGGCCGCAGGACAGATCGGCTACAGTCTGCTGTTCCGGATTGCCTCTGGCGACATGCTGGGCAAGGACCAGCCGGTGATTCTGCAGCTGCTGGAGATCACGCCGGCGCTGGAAGCCCTGCAGGGCGTGGTGATGGAGATCGAGGATTGCGCATTCCCGCTGGTCGCCGGTATCACCACCAGCGACAAGGCCGAGGAGGCGTTCAAGGACGTGGACTACGCCATGCTGGTCGGTGCCCGTCCCCGTGGCCCCGGCATGGAGCGCAAGGATCTCCTGGAAGCGAATGCGGCGATCTTCTCCGTGCAGGGCAAGGCGCTCAACGATGTGGCCAGCCGTGACGTGAAGGTGCTGGTGGTGGGTAACCCGGCCAACACCAACTCGCTGATTGCCCAGCAGAACGCGCCGGACCTCGATCCCGGCCAGTTCACCGCCATGACCCGCCTGGACCACAACCGCGCCCTGGCCCAGCTGGCCAACCAGACCGGCTGCCACACCCAGGACATCACGCGGCTGACGGTCTGGGGGAACCACTCCTCCACCCAGTACCCCGACATCAGCCATGCGCAGATCAAGGGTGAGCCGGCCGCCGACAAGGTGGACCGCCAGTGGTACGAGAACGAGTTCATCCCCACCGTGCAGCAGCGCGGCGCGGCGATCATCAAGGCCCGCGGCGCGTCCAGTGCGGCGTCGGCCGCCAGCTCCGCGGTGGACCACATGCGTACCTGGGCGCTCGGCACCGCCGATGGCGACTGGACCAGCATGGGGATTCCGTCCGACGGCAGCTACGGCATCGCGGAAGGCATCATCTACTCCTTCCCGGTGACCTGCAAGAACGGCAAGTACGAGATCGTGCAGGGTCTGGAGATCGATACGTTCAGCCGTGAGCGGATGCAGGCGACCGAGCAGGAGCTGGTGGAAGAGCGGGATGCGGTGAAGCACCTGTTCCCGAACCAGTAAGCGCGGTAAGCAAGCGTCCGTGATTCGTCGGGGCTGAAGCCCCTCCCACGCGGCGCACTCCAGTGATCGGGGCTGAAGCCCCTCCTACACGGTGATGCGTCCTGTGGGAGGGGCTTCAGCCCCGATGCGTTTCCGCTCAGGCGCGATGGCGGTTCGCCTTCTCCGCCGACGGCAGCATCGGCGCGAGGAAACGCCCGGTATGGGAGGCGGCGATGCCGGCCACCGTCTCCGGTGTGCCTTCCGCCACCAGCTGCCCCCCGCCACGGCCGCCTTCCGGCCCCAGGTCGATGACCCAGTCGGCCGTCTTGATCACATCCAGGTTGTGCTCGATGACGATCACGGTATTGCCGTGGTCCCGCAGGCGGTGGAGCACCGCGAGCAGCTGGTCGATGTCGTGGAAATGCAGCCCGGTGGTGGGCTCATCCAGGATGTACAGGCTGCGGCCCCCTTCGCGCCGGGAGAGCTCCCGGGCCAGTTTCACCCGCTGTGCTTCGCCGCCGGAGAGGGTGGTCGCGCTCTGCCCGAGCCGCAGGTAGGACAGCCCCACCTCCATCAGCGTCTCCAGCTTGCGGCGGATCACCGGGATGGCGTGGAAGACGTCCAGCGCCTGCTCCACGTTCAGCTCCAGGGCCTCGTGGATGTTCAGCCCGCGATAGCGGATTTCCAGGGTCTCGCGGTTGAAGCGTTTGCCCTTGCACACGTCGCAGGGGACGTGCAGATCCGGCAGGAAATGCATCTCCACGCGGGTGACGCCTTCGCCCTGACAGGCCTCGCAGCGGCCGCCCTTGACGTTGAAGCTGAAGCGTCCGGGCTGGTAGCCCCGTGCGCGCGCCTCCGGTGTGCCGGCAAACAGCTCGCGGATCGGTGTGAACAGGCCCGTGTACGTGGCCGGGTTCGAGCGCGGCGTGCGCCCGATGGGGCTCTGGTCGATGTCCACCACCTTGTCGAGACCGGTCAGGCCGTCGATGGCCTCGCAGTCCGCTGGCTGGGTGGATGCCCCGTTCAGCTCCCGCGCTGCCCAGGGGTAGAGGGTCTCGTTGATGAGCGTGGACTTGCCGGACCCGGAGACACCGGTCACGCAGGTCAGCAGTCCGCGCGGAATGGCAATGTCGAGCCCCTGCAGGTTGTTGCCGCGGGCGCCGCGGATGTGGATGCGGCTGTCCGCATCCACCGGTGTGCGCTCCCGGGGTACCGCGATCTTACGGGTGCCGGCCAGGAACTGCCCGGTGAGGGACTCGGAGCGCTCGGTGATGGTCGCCGGCGGGCCGCTGGCGACCACGTGCCCGCCGTGCAGGCCCGGGCCCGGTCCCATGTCCACCACGTGGTCGGCACGCCGGATGGCGTCCTCGTCGTGCTCCACCACGATGACGGTGTTGCCCATGTCCCGCAGCCGGGTGAGCGTCTCCAGCAGGCGATCGTTGTCGCGCTGGTGGAGGCCGATGGAGGGCTCGTCGAGGACGTACATCACGCCCACCAGGCCGGCCCCGATCTGACTCGCCAGGCGGATACGCTGGGCCTCACCGCCGGAGAGGCTGTCGGCGCTGCGGTCCAGGCTCAGGTAATCCAGCCCCACGTTGGTGAGGAACGACAGCCGCTCGGCGATCTCGCGCAGGATGGGGGCGGCGATCTCCCCGCGGGCACCGTCCAGTGTGAGCGCGCGGAAGAAGTCGAGACTCTCTCCCACCGGCAGCGCCGCCAGCTCCGGCAGGCTGCGCTCCTCCACCAGCACGTTGCGGGCGGCGCGGTTCAGGCGGCCGCCACCGCACTCGGGACAGGTGCGTGCCCGGCGGTAGCGGGCCAGTTCCTCGCGCACGATCCCGGAGTCGGTCTCGCGGTAGCGCCGCGCCATGTTCGGGATCACCCCCTCGAACGCGTGGGTCCGGGTCTTGGTGCCCCCGGCCGGGGTCATGTACCGGAACGCGATGGTCTCGTCGCCGCTGCCGTAGAGAATGGTGTCGCGCACGGCCGCCGGCAGCTCCGCGAACGGCGTCTCCGCCGAGAACCCGTAGTGCTCGGCCAGCGAGACGATCATCTGGTTGTAGTAGGCGTTGCGGCGGTCCCAGCCACGGATGGCACCGCCAGCGAGGCTGAGCTGGGCGTTGGTGACCACCAGCTCCGGGTCGAAGAAGTCCTGGACGCCCAGGCCATCGCAGCCGGGGCAGGCCCCCTTGGGGTTATTGAACGAGAACAGGCGTGGTTCGAGCTCGTCGAGGGAGTAGCCGCACTCCGGGCAGGCGTAGCGCGCCGAGAACACGATGTCGTCGGCATCCGTGTCGTCCATCCAGGCCACGCGGGCGATGCCGTCGCCGATACCCAGGGCGGTCTCGAAAGAGTCCGCCAGTCGCCCGGCCAGGTCGGGGCGCACCTTGAAACGGTCGACCACGGCCTCGATGGTGTGCGTCTTCTTGCCGTCCAGCGCCGGCGCCTCGTCCAGATCCACGACAATCCCGTCCACCCGGGCGCGTACGAACCCCTGGGATTTCAGTTCCTGCAGCGCGTGCTGATGCTCTCCCTTGCGCTCGGAGACCACCGGCGCCAGGAGCAGCAGTCGGCTGCCCTCCGGCAGATCCAGCACCTGATCCACCATCTCGCTGACGGTGCGCGCATTCAGCGTCACGTGGTGGTCCGGGCAGCGGGGGGTGCCCACCCGCGCGAACAGCAGGCGCAGGTAGTCGTGGATCTCCGTGACCGTACCCACCGTCGAGCGCGGGTTGTGGGAGGTGGACTTCTGCTCGATGGAAATGGCCGGGGACAGTCCCTGGATCTCGTCCACATCCGGCTTTTCCATGATCGACAGGAACTGCCGGGCGTAGGCCGACAGCGACTCCACGTACCGCCGCTGCCCTTCGGCGTAGATCGTGTCGAAGGCGAGCGACGACTTCCCGGAGCCGGAGACCCCGGTGATGACTACCAGCTGATTGCGTGGCAGGTCGAGATCGACGTTCTGCAGGTTGTGGGTGCGGGCTCCGCGAATCCGGATGTGTTCCATGGGCTCCACCGTGTTGGGCCGGGGGCGAACAACAAACCCTCCATTCTACGCTGACTGGTGCCACCGAACGAACCCAATCCACGCTCACGAGGTGGTACCATACCGCGCTTCGCACCATGAGGATGTCCATGTCGTACCTCCAGCACAGCCGTCACCGGGGCCGCCGTGATGACGCCGTTTGAACGCCGTACCGCCGCGGGTCTTGCCAGCATCTTCGGGCTGCGGATGTTCGGCCTGTTCCTCATGTTGCCCGTGTTCGCCGTCTACGGGACGGATCTCCAGGGTGCCACCCCGGCGCTGATCGGCCTGGCTATCGGCGTCTACGGGCTCACCCAGGCCTGTCTGCAGATCCCCATGGGCTTCGCGTCCGATCGCATTGGCCGACGCCCGGTGATTCTCGGCGGGCTGCTGCTGTTCGCCGTGGGTAGCGTTGTCGCCGCGATGTCGGATCACATCATCGGTGTCATCATCGGTCGCGCACTGCAGGGCGGGGGCGCCATCGCCGCCGCCGTCATGGCGCTGGCGGCGGACCTGACCGCGCCGAAGCAGCGCACCATGATGATGGCCATCATCGGCATGAGCGTCGGTGGCGCGTTTCTCATGGCCATGATTCTGGGGCCGGCGCTGGTCGGCATCGGCGGTCTCGCGCTGATCTTCTGGCTCTCCGCCGTGCTGGCTGTGGTGGCCATGGTGGTGCTGTATGCGGTGGTGCCGGTACCGACACAGCAGCGGGTGCATGCGGACGCGGAACCGGTGCGCAGCCAGTTCGGTGGCGTGCTCCGTAACCCTGATCTGCTGCGTCTCGATGGCGGCATTTTCATACTGCACTTCATTCTCACCGCCGCTTTCGTGGTGGTGCCGCTGATGCTGCGCGATACCCTGTCGCTGCCCGTGGGATCCCACTGGCAGGTCTACGTGCCGGTGCTGCTGCTCTCGGTGGTGGCGCTGGTGCCGGCGGTGATGGTCAGCGAGCGCCGGCACTGGCACCGGCAGGTGCTGTTCGCGGCGGTGGTCTGCCTGACCATCGCCCAGCTGGCGCTGGCCACCGGCGGTGGCGCGGCCCCGGTACTGCTGGTCAGCCTGTGGCTGTGGTTCGCCGCCTTCAATGTGCTGGAGGCCACGCTGCCCTCGCTGATTTCCCGCTATGCACCCACGGAGTCCAAGGGCACGGCACTGGGTGTCTACGCCACGTCCCAGTTCGCCGGAGCGTTCCTCGGGGGGCTTTTCGGCGGCATCGTCCATGGGCTTGGTGGCGAGGCGTGGGTGTTCCTGCTCTGCGCCCTGGGCACCATGGCCTGGCTGGTTATCATGCGTGGCATGGGGCAGGTGCCCGATCTGCGGCGTGACGCCGTCTCCGAAGCGTGACTGCGGGATGCCCCGAGAGGCCCGGCTATCGTCGCCGCGGCAAAAGCGATACATTTCCGGTTCGGGCATGGCAGGGAAGCGCCGTGCTCGGGCCACACCGATAACGAACGGAGGACCGACATGGCCCGTGGAGTCAACAAAGTCATTCTGATCGGCAACCTCGGCAAGGATCCCGAGGTGCGTTACAGCCCGAGTGGTGCCGCTGTCACCAACATGACGGTGGCCACCACCGATAACTGGAAGGACAAACAGACCGGTGAGCGCCAGGAGAAGACCGAATGGCACCGTGTCGTGTTCTTCGGCAAGCTGGCCGAGATCGCCGGCGAGTACCTGCGCAAGGGCGCCAAGGTCTACATCGAGGGCCGGCTGCAGACGCGCAAGTGGCAGGGCCAGGATGGCCAGGACCGCTATACCACCGAGATTGTCGGCAACGACATGCAGATGCTGGACGGCCGCGGGGGCGGTGGTGGCGGCATGGGCGACGGCGGTGGCAGCCGCAGTCAGGGGCAGGGCGGCGGTCAGCAGCCCGCGTCCCAGTCCTCGCCGGAGCCGGTGGACGACTTCGACGACGACATTCCCTTCTAAAAGGCAGTTCCAGGGGGGCGTAAAGCACTCCGGGGTCTCGGAGTGCGGCCGGCGGGCCCCGACGGCGCCCGCCGGCCGCCCCGCGGATCACTTCATCGGGAAGCCGCGCTGTTTCAGGAAGTCGCGCATGTGCGGCCGCGATTTCTGGGTGAACAGCACACCGATCTGGTCGCTCCAGGTGGCGTCTTTCACGTTGCTGTTGCGGCTGCGGTAGTAGGCGTTCATGGTCTGGTCGAACGCGGCGATGGCTTCGGCGTCGCCGTCGTCGCTGTAGGTGTCCTCCTTGACGATCACCTCCAGCGGCAGGCGTGGCTTCACCTCCGGGTCCTGTTCCGGATAGCCGATGCAGAAACCGAACACCGGGTAGACGTGCTCCGGCAGTTCCAGAATCTCGCTGATCTGGGCCGGGTTGTTGCGCACGCCCCCGATGTAGCAGATGCCGAGATCGGCGGATTCGGCCGCCACTGCCACGTTCTGGGCGAACAGCGCCGTGTCCACGGTGGCGATGATGAACTGCTCGGTCATGCCCTGCTGCACGCCCTCCACGCCGTTGCGGTCGCAGGCGTCGAAGACCCGCTTCATGTCGGCGCAGAACACCAGGAATTCGGCGCAACTCGCCACGTAGGGCTGGCCGCCTGCCAGTTCGGCGATGGCTTCGCGCTTGCCGGCATCCCGGACGCGGATCACCGAGGTGGCCTGCACGTGGCTGGAGGTCGCCGCACTCTGGCCGGCGCGCAGCAGCTCCCGGAACAGCGCCTCGTCGATGGGGCGGTCCTCGAACTTGCGGATCGAGCGGTGGGACTGGAGTAGCTCAATGACGGAATTCATGGGGTCTCCCGTGTTGGTTCAGATCAGTTTCACGGCGGTTTCTGTCAACGGCCGCGCCATGGCGCCGTACTCGAACGCCGTATCGCTGGAGGCATTGCCATCCAGGGCGCGTTTCTGAATGCCCTGCAGTATGGCGGCCAGGCGGAAGTAATTGAAGACGATATAGAAGTTCCAGTTGGGGATGCCGTCGATGCCCGCCAGCCGGCAGTACTCCGCGACATACTCCTCTTCCGTGGGAATGCCGAGCGATCCGCGGTCCAGATCCCCCAGCCCCGGGATGGCCGCATCCTGGGGCAGGCGCAGCTGCATGCACTGGTAGGCGATGTCGCCCCAGGGGTGGCCCAGGGTGGACAGCTCCCAGTCCAGCACCGCCAGCACGTCCGGTTGGTCGGGGTGGATGATCAGGTTGTCGATGCGGTAATCGCCGTGGATCAGGGCCACCTGCCCGTCATCCTCGGGCATGTTGGCCTCCAGCCACTGGATGAGCCGGTCCATGGCCGGGTTCTTTTCCGTCTCCGACGCGTAGTACTGCTTGCTCCAGCGGTTGAGCTGGCGGGCGAAGTAGTTGCCGGGCTTGCCGAAATCGGCGAGCCCCACGGCGTCCACGTCAACGCCGTGAATGGCGGCCAGCACGCCCGCCATGTTGCGGTAGATGGCGCCACGCTCCCCGGGAGAGGAGTCCGGGAGGGCGCCGTTCCAGTGGATGCGCCCCTCCACGAACTCCATGACGTAGAACATGGAGCCGATCACGGTCTCGTCCTCGCACAACAGGTCCATGCGCGGCACCGGCACCGGGGTGTCCTGAAGTGCTGCCATGACCCGGTACTCGCGGTCCACCGCGTGGGCGGATTTCAGCAGTTCGCCCGGCGGCTTGCGCCGCAGGACGAAGCGGCCGCCGTCCGCCGTGATCAGGAACGTGGGGTTGGACTGCCCGCCGGAGAATTTCCGGCACGCCTGAATCGTGCCGAAGCCGTCGATCCGTTCCTCCAGGTAGGGCTGGAGCCGTGAGAGGTCGAGCTGGTCAACGGATTGCTCGCTCATGGTCGTCCCTCCTCAGTTGCTGTACTGGCCGATGACCTGCTTGCCCAGGGCCATCATGTGCACCTGGTCGGGGCCGTCCGCCATGCGGCACCAGCGGGCATAGTTGAACGCCTCGGCCATGAAGTAGTCCTCGGTGAAGCCGCCGGCGCCATGCATCTGGATGGCCATGTCCAGGACCTCGGAGGTCATCTGCGGCACCATGATCTTGGCCATGGCGATGAGATCCCGCGCCTCCTTGGTGCCATCGCTGTCCATCTTTGCCGCCGCGCGCAGGGTGAGCAGCCGGCACATCTCCACCTTGGAGGCCATCTGCGCGATGGACTCCCGCACGGAGCCCTGCTGGCTGAGCTTGCGGCCGAACACCTCCCGGCTCTCCACCCGCTGGCAGGCCATCTCCAGGGCGCGCTGGGCGGCGCCGATCAGCCGCATGCAGTGGTGAATGCGCCCCGGTCCCAGGCGCCCCTGGGCCACCTCGAAGCCGCGGCCCTCGCCGAGCAGCAGGTTCTCCTTCGGCACGCGCACGTTCTCGAACAGGACCTCGGCGTGGCCGCCCGGCTCCTCGAAGTAGCCGAACGTGCTCAGCGGGCGGATCACCGAGAGCCCGGGCGTGTCCCGGGGCACCAGGATCTGCGTCTGCTGCAGGTGGCGATTGGGGTTGTCCGGGTCGGACTTGCCCATGACGATGAAGATCTCGCACCGCTCGTGCATGGCATTGGTGATGAACCACTTGCGGCCGTTGATGACGTAGTCGTCGCCGTCCGGGAGGATGGAGGTCTCCACGTTGGTGGCGTCGCTGGACGCCACGGCGGGCTCGGTCATGGCAAAGGCGGAGCGGATCTCGCCGGCCAGCAACGGCGTCAGCCAGCGCTCGCGCTGCGCATCCGTGCCGTACTTCAGCAGTACCTCCATGTTGCCCGTGTCCGGGGCGTTGCAGTTGAAGGCCTCGGCCGCCCAGAACACGCGGCCCATGATCTCGGCCAGGGGCGCGTATTCGCTATTGCTCAGGCCGGGGCCGTAGCGCTCGTCCGGCATGAACAGGTTCCACAGGCCCTGGTCCCGTGCTTTCGCCTTCAGCGTTTCCAGAATGGTCGGGGACTGCCAGCGCTGCTCCTTCGCCTGCCGGGCAAAGACATGTTCGTTGGGGTAGACGTGTTCGTCCATGAAGGCGGTGAGCTGTCGCTGCAGATCCTGAACGCGCTCGGAGTGCTGGAAATTCATGGGGCTGGACTCCTCCTCGGTGGTGTTGTTGTCTGCCGGCACATCATGGAACCGGCCCATGGCCCGCGGTTCTGACGCACAAACCGGTTGACATGCCGTTCGCACCAAGTAGCTTGGTAACGGTGTTCTTGATAACACGAAACGCATAAAACCATATACGAAAACCGCTACCGACGGCCTTCCCAGGGCCGTAGAAGCGGGCCATGGGGAGGAGAAGATGGCGCTTCTGGCGTGGATTGACCGGATCAATTCCACCCTGGGCAAGCTCGTCAGCTTCCTGATCTGGATCGGTATCGCGATCATCGTCTGGGAGGTTATCGCCCGCTACGTGTTCAACGCACCGTCGGTGTGGGCGCAGGGCTATACCCAGCGGCTGTTCGCCTCGTACTTCATCCTGATCGGGGCGTTCACGCTGATCCAGGGCGGCCATGTCCGGGTGGACCTGCTGCTCAACACGCGTTCGCCGCGCTGGAATGCGTTCACCGATCTGTTGAATGTCACGGTGCTCGTGATCTGGGGCGCGGCCCTGGCCTACGAGGGCTGGTTCTACTTCGAGGAAGCCTGGCAGTTCGGTGACCGGGACGACAGCGCCCTGGGTCACCCCATGTGGCCGGTGCACCTCGCCCTGTTCGTGGGTGTGGTGATGATCACCGTCCAGGGTGTCGTGGAGTTCATCCGGTCCGCCGTGTTGCTGGTCCGTCCCGATGTTGATGTCAAGCGCCGAGGCATTGTATGAGTCCTGAGTTACTGACCATTGGCATGTTCGGGTCCCTGCTGGTCCTGATCATGCTGGGGGTTTCCCTGTCCTTTGCCCTGGGCGGCATCGCCGTTGTCTTCACCCTCATCCTCAGCGGGCCGGCGGGGCTGTTCTCGATGATCTCCGCGGTGTTCGGCAGCATGTGGTCGGTGCTGCTGGCGGCCATCCCGCTGTTCATCTTCATGGGCGTTGCCCTGGGCCGGTCACAGATCTCCGCCGACCTCTACCGGGCGTTCTACCTGTGGTCCGGCCGCGTGAACGGTGGCCTGCTCATGGGCACCACCGGGTTCGCCTCGGTGCTATCGGCCATGACCGGGAGCTGCGCGGCGTCCACGCTGACCACCGGCATGGTGGGCATGCCCGCCATGGACCGGCACGGCTACGACCGCAGTTTCGTCCTCGGCACCATCGGCGCCGCCGGCACCCTGGGGATTCTGATTCCGCCGTCCATTACCCTGATCGTCATCGGCATGACCACGGGTATGTCCGTGGGCCGGCTGTTCATGGGTGGCCTGGTGGCGGGGCTGTTCATCCTGGTGGTTCTGCTGGCGTACGTGGCCATCCGCTCCTGGATGCGGCCGGAGCTGGCGCCGTCCACCGGCAAGAGTGTCCCCATCATCGACAAGGTGAAGGCGCTGCGCTCGGTAGTGGCGCCACTGATGATCATCATCGTCGTGCTCACGTCCATCTTTATGGGACTGGCGACGCCCACGGAGGCTGCCGCCGTGGGTGCGGCGGCGGTGGTGGTGGCCGTGGGCCTGCGTCGCGAGATCAACTTCAAGTTCATCCGTGAGGTGAGTTACTCCACCGCGTCCACCACCGGCATGGTGATCTGGATCGTCTTCGGCGCGGCGTCGTTCGTGTCGGTGTACTCCGGCGCGGGCGGGATCGACTTCATGCAGCGCGTGCTGCTGGGCATTGACGTGGACCCGTGGACGCTGATCCTGCTGATGCAGCTGTTCGCGCTGATCCTCGGCATGTTCCTGGACCCGATCGGGATCATTCTGCTGGTGATGCCGATCTTCTTCCCCGTGGTGCTCATGCTCGGGTTCGATCCGCTGTGGTTCGCCATCATCTTCCAGCTGAACCTGTGCATCGGTTACATCACGCCGCCGTTCGGGTACAACATCTTCTACCTGAAGAGCCTGAGTCCGGACACGCCGATTCTGGATCTCTACCGCGCCGTCGCACCCTATGTGCTGCTGATGCTGGCGTGTGGCCTGGTATTCCTGATGTTCCCGAGCATTCTCATCGAGAGTACGAACCTGCTGCTGCGCTGATGGGCGGCAGGTCCTGTGGTTGGAGGCTGGATTGATGGAGATACCCACAGAAGCACTGGAGCGACTCGTTGCCTTTCGCCGCGAGCTGCACCGCTGGCCCGAGCTCGGCTTTCAGGAACGGGAGACGTCGCGGCGGGTGTGCGAGCAACTGGACGCGCTCGGCGTGGAGTACGTCACCGGGCTCGCGGGGACCGGGGTCGTGGCCTGGTTGCGGGGTGCCCGAGGCGGTGGTGCAGGCAGCGTGGGCCTGCGGGCGGACATGGACGCGCTGCCGCTGGAGGAGCACAGTGGCGTGGACTACGCCTCGCGCAATCCCGGGTGCATGCACGCCTGCGGGCATGATGGCCATACCACCATGCTGCTCGGGGCCATCGAGTACCTGCAGCGGCACAACGACTTCGACGGCACGGTCCATTTCGTGTTCCAGCCGGCGGAGGAGGGTGTTGGCGGTGGCAAGGCGATGGTCGCCGACGGGCTGTTCAGCCGCTTCCCCATGGGCGAGATCTACGCGCTGCACAACGCGCCCGGGCTGCCGGTGGGCCGGTTCGGCGTCATACCCGGCCCGATCATGGCCGGGGGCGACCGCATCGACATCACCATTCACGGCCAGGGCGGGCACGGCGGCATGAACCCCCACGGCTGTATCGACCCGGTGCGGATCGCTGCCGAGCTGATCCAGAAGGCGCACACCATCGTCTCCCGGGAGGTTGACCCCCTGAGTCCCGCGGTGCTGAGCATCTGTGCCATCCAGAGCGGCAGCCTCGCCGGCTTCAACGTCATTCCGCACACGGCGACGCTTGCCGGCACCATGCGCTTCCTGGATCGCGCCACGGCCGAGCGCCTGCGCTCCTCGTTGCGGGCGCTGTGCGCCAGCCTGGAGCAGTACTACGGCGCGCGCATCGAGCTGGCCATCGACGACACCTTCGCCGTTACCGTCAACGATTCCGAGGCCACGGAGACCGGCATCGCCGTCATCCGCGACAGCTTCGGTGATGAGGCCCTGCAGCCCGACCACCAGCCCAGCATGGGCAGCGAGGATTTCGCCTTCATGCTGGAGGCGTGCCGTGGTGCCTACGTTCATGTCGGTGCCGGGGACGAGACCCACACCCACGGGCTTCACAGCCAGCAGTACGACTTCAACGACCGCATCATTCCCCATGGTGTCCGCCTGCTGTCGGGGCTTGCCCGGGAGTCCCTGGCGCGGCAGGCCGGGTAACGGTCATGGACGACGCCGTCGAGTACGAATACAACCCGCACGTGCACGTGGCGGATGTGCCCGCATACCTGGATCGGGCGGCGCGCGCCAGTGAGCGGGCCCGGCGGCAGGTGGGGGGTGTCTACGACGTGGCTTACGGTGACCGGCCGCTGAACACCTGCGATATCTTCCCGGCGGGCCCTGATGCCCCGGTACACGTGTTTCTGCACGGCGGCTACTGGCGGGGGCGGGACAAGGCCGACTACAGCTTCATGGCGCCCGCGTTCCTGCAGGCGGGAGTCACGCTCGTACTGCCCAACTACAGTCTGTGTCCCCATGCGGATCTGGCCACGCTCGTACGCGAGACGAGCGCGTGCCTCCACTGGCTTCGCGACCACGGCCGGCGCCATGGTGACATGAGCCGTCTGACCGCATCGGGGCACTCCGCCGGTGCCCACCTGCTGGCCATGGCCCATGCGCCGGACTTCGACACCCCGGTAACCCCGGGGCTGGTGCGCCGTGCGGTGCTGATCAGTGGGCTCTACGACCTCGCGCCGGTCCGGCACACCAGCGTGAATACGGACATCGGGTTGACCGCGGCGTCGGCGGCGGCGTTGAGCCCGGTGCATCATCTGCCGTACACGGATCTGCCACTGACCCTGTACGTGGGTGGCGGCGAGACCGCATCCTGGATTCAGCAGTCCCGTGATTTCCATGCCGCCGTGAGCAAGGCCGGGTCGCGGGCCAGTCTGCACGTGCTCGGTGACCACAACCACTACTCCATCGCCGAGGAGCTCGGTGACGCGCACACCCCCCTGGGCCAGGCCTGTATCGCAGCCGCCCTGGCACCCTGACCGTCGCCCGGCGTCGAGACGCCCGCGGTTTCACACGTCATCGAGCACCGTGTCCCGATCTGCTGCCTGGTTCCGGTGGCGCCCGGTGTCGGGTCACTTGACACCTTGAAATCGAGCGCTTGCATTTACCATCAGAGTGAGTAATCTGAGGTCGTAATAATGATTATAAATGCAGTCAATAAATAATAATCGACTGCATAAACAGGAGGAGAGTTCGCGATGAGGCACGTCGTTTCCGACGCCGTCCGTCCCGTTTCCGTGGCCGGGTCCGCAAGCCCATCCGCTTTCCGTTCATTTTCCTTCCGCGTTGTTCGGCACGGCTGACCCGTGAGCCGCGTGAGTGGCTGTCGGGCCGTATGCGGTGATGCTTGCAAGGGGCATATGGTATGGCGGAAAACAGTAGGAACCGGAACGACACGTTCCCCAAGCTATTGATCAGAAATGCGCAGGAACGCCCGACACGGGCGGCCATGCGTGAAAAGGATCTGGGTATCTGGCAGACGTGGACCTGGAGCGACGTACGCGACGAAGTCGAGGCGCTCGCGGGCGGGTTCAAGGCGCTTGGTGCCGAGCGGGGCGACAAGATCGCAATCATCGGCAACAACCGCCCGCAGCTCTACTGGGGGTTTGCGGCATCCCAGGCCATCGGTGCCGTACCGGTGCCGGTCTATCAGGATTCGGCCGCGGACGAAATGCAGTACGTGCTCGACCACGGCGACGTCCGCTTCGTCTTCGCCGAAGACCAGGAGCAGGTGGACAAGGTGCTGTCGGTGCGTGCCGACCTGCCCCGGGTCGAGGCGATCATCTACGAGGATGGCCGCGGCCTGCACAACTACGACGAGCCGGGCCTGCAGTCCCTGGAGCAGCTCCAGGAGCGCGGCCGTGAATACGCCCGCAGCAACCAGGGGTTCTTCGAAACCGAGTCGGCCAAGGGCAAAGGGGAGGATCTCTCGGTCATCGTCTACACGTCGGGCACCACCGGCCGGCCCAAGGGCGTGATGCTGAGCTACGACAACCTGCTCAAGTCCGCCGAGTACGCGGTGGCGTTCGACAACATCACTGAAGCCGACGAAAGCCTGGCCTACCTGCCCATGGCGTGGGTGGGGGATCACTTCCTCACGTACTGCCAGGGCTTTCTCGCCGGTTACTGCCTGAACTGCCCGGAATCGCCGGATACGGTCATGTCGGACCTGCGCGAGATCGGCCCCACCTACTTCTTCGCGCCGCCCCGGACCTGGGAGAACCTGATCACCAGCGTCATGGTGCGCATGGAAGATGCCAGCGCCATCAAGCGCCGCATGTTCCACTACTACCTGGGTCTGGCGCGCCGCGTGGGTGTCGACATCCTCGAAGGCAAGCCGGTGTCCACGTTGGACCGCATCAACTACGCCATCGGCAACCTGCTGGTCTACGGGCCGCTGCGCAACGTCATGGGCTTCTCGCGCATTCGCGTGGCTTATACCGCGGGTGAGGCCATCGGCCCGGACATCTTCGATTTCTTCCGCTCCATCGGCATCAACCTCAAGCAGCTCTACGGGCAGACGGAGTGCTCGGTGTATCTCTGCCTGCAGAAGGACGACGACGTGCGTCCCGACACGGTGGGCCCGCCGGGAGAGGGTGTGGAGATCGACCTGGATGCCAACGGCGAGGTGCTCTACCGCAGCCCCGGCGTGTTCATGGGGTACTACAAGAACGACGAGGAAACCGAGAAGACCAAGACGCCGGATGGCTGGGTGAAGAGCGGCGATGCCGGCATGTTCACCACCGATGGCCACCTGCGCATCATCGATCGGGCCAAGGATGTGGGCCGCCTGAATGACGGCACCATGTTCAGTCCGAAGTACGTGGAGAATAAGCTCAAGTTCCACCCGCACATCATGGAAGCGGTGGCGTTCGGCCACGAGCGCGACTCCGTCATGGCGTTCATCAACATCGACTTCGAGGCGCTGAGCAACTGGGCCGAGCGCAAGAACATCGCGTTCACCGGTTATGTCGATCTGGCGGGGCGGCCCGAGGTGTACGCGCTCATCAAGGAAGAGGTGGAGGCGGTCAACCAGGATCTGGCCGCCGATCCGGAGCTGGTCCCCATCCAGGTGTCGCGCTTTCTCATCCTGCACAAGGAGCTGGACCCGGATGACGGCGAGATCACGCGGACCCGCAAGGTGCGCCGACGCATCATCAACGAGCGCTACCAGACGTTGATCGACGCGCTCTACAACGGTGACGACAGCGTGCACGTGAAGGCGCCCGTCACCTACGAGGACGGCAGTACCGGTGTGCTGGAAGCAACCCTGCGCATCAGTGACGCCAAAACCTTCCAGCACATGAGCAAGGCGGGATAGGCCCATGGCAACAGCACAAGCACAACTCAAGACCCACAAGGGCCAGGCGGGGGAGTCGCTGCTCAAGGTGGAGAACGTGTCGCTGGCTTTCGGTGGTGTTCGTGCCCTGCGCGACGTCAGCTTCGAGATCAAGCGTCAACAGATCTTCTCCATCATCGGGCCGAACGGCGCCGGCAAGTCGTCGATGCTCAACTGCATCAACGGTTTCTACCACCCCAACAGGGGCACCATTACCTACAAGGGGCGGCCACGCCGGCAGATGCGCCCGTACGAGGCGGCCAACCAGGGGATCGCCCGGACGTTCCAGAACATCGCCCTGTTCAAGGGCATGAGCACCCTGGACAACATCATGACCGGCCGACACCTGAAGACGAAGGCGACGCTGATGGAGAACGCCCTGTGGCTTGGCCGGGCACAGCGGGAAGAGATGGAGCACCGTCGCTTCTGCGAGGAGATCATCGACTTCCTGGAGATCCAGGCCTACCGCAAGACGGCCGTGGGCACGCTGCCCTACGGGCTGCAGAAGCGGGTCGAACTGGGCCGGGCCCTGGCCGCGGAGCCGGAGCTTCTGCTCCTGGACGAGCCCATGGCGGGCATGAACCTGGAGGAGAAGCAGGACATGGCCCGGTTCATTCTGGATGTGAACGACGAGTTCGGGATGACCATCTGCCTGATCGAGCACGACATGGCGGTGGTCATGGACCTCTCGGATCACATCGTCGTTCTCGATCACGGCGAGAAGATCGGTGAGGGCGGGCCCGACGAGGTCAGCTCCAACCCGCGCGTGATCGAAGCGTACCTGGGTACCAGCCAGGAACAGGAGGCCTGACCATGCCGATGGAATTGTCGTTCTTCATTGAGGTTCTGGTCGGCGGTCTGCTGGCCGGGATGATGTATTCACTCGTGGCGCTCGGGTTCGTCCTGATCTTCAAGGCGTCGGGGATTTTCAACTTCGCCCAGGCGGCCATGGTGCTGTTCGCGGCGATGTTCATCGCCGGCATGAACCAGCGCTACGGCGTGCCGTTCTGGCTGGCTATCCCCATCACTATCGTGTTGATGATCGGTGTCGCCTGGATTATCGAGCGGGTGGTGCTTCGGCCCCTGGTCAACCAGGAGCCGATCATCATGTTCATGTCCACGATCGGCATCTTCTTTGCCCTGATCGGGTTTGCCGAAATCATCTGGGGTAGCCGCTCGCGCTCTCTGGATGTCGGCATCCCCACCGATCCGATCTTCGTCGGTGACATGCTCTTCCAGAGTTACGACCTGGTCGCCGGCGCCATCGCCATCGTCCTGGTGCTCATGCTGGCGCTGTTTGCCCAGCGCACGCGCATGGGGCGGGTGCTCCGGGCCGTGGCGGATGATCACCAGGCTGCACAGGCCGTGGGCATTCGCCTGAACACCGTCTGGGTGGTGGTCTGGTCAATCGCCGGTTTTGTAGCCGTGGTCGCGGGTGTGGTCTGGGGTGGCAACCTCGGCGTGCAGCCGGTCATGGTCGACGTGGCCTTCAAGGCGTTGCCGGTGCTGCTGCTGGGTGGGCTCACGTCCATCCACGGCGCCATCATCGCCGGCCTGATCATCGGCGCCGGGGAATCCCTGGCCGAGGTCTACCTCGGGCCGATCATCGGCGGCGGCATCGACAACTGGTTTGCCTACGTGATTGCCATGGCGTTCATGGTGTATCGGCCGGAAGGCATGTTTGGCGAAAAGATCATCGAAAGGATCTGATCCATGCTTTATCGCGAATCCGGACAGTTCAAAACGACCTACGCCGCCGACCAGGCCATGCTGCCCATCCGGCAGGACCAGATCTTCCTGGCCCTGGTTATCGTCGTGGCCGTCACCATTCCGTTCCTGGTCTCCAACTACGTGATCCAGGCCCTGCTGCTGCCGTTCCTGATCTACTCGGTGGCCGCCATCGGCCTCAACATCCTGGTGGGCTACTGCGGCCAGATCTCGCTCGGTACCGGCGGTTTCATGGCGGTGGGTGCGTTCGCCGCCTGGAACCTGCTGGCACGGGTACCGGAGATGCCCCCGCTGGTGGCGTTCATTCTCGCGGGGTTGATCGCCGCCGGTACCGGTGTGCTGTTCGGCCTGCCGGCGTTGCGGATCAAGGGCTTCTATCTGGCGGTCACGACGCTGGCGGCCCAGTTCTTCCTGATCTGGCTCCTGCAGCGGCCCTGGTTCGTTGGTTACAGCCCCACGGGCGTCATCTCGGCCCAGACCATCGAGATCCTCGGCTGGCGCATCGACACCCCCGTGGACCGCTACCTGTTCGCCCTGGCGGTGGTGATCATCATTGCCCTGGCGGCCAAGAACCTGGTGCGCAGTGCCACCGGGCGAAAATGGATGGCCATACGCGACATGGACGTGGCAGCCGAGATCATCGGCATCCGCCCCATGCCCACCAAGCTCAAGGCGTTTGCAGTGAGCTCCTTCATCGTCGGCATCGCCGGCGTGCTCTGGGCCTACCTGTACCTGGGGCAGCTGGAGGCGGAGGCCTTCGATATCTACACGTCCTTCGACGTGCTGTTCATGGTGATCATCGGCGGGCTCGGTTCGATACTGGGGAGTTTTCTCGGGGCGGCGTTCGTCGTCCTCGTGCCCATCTTCCTGAATACCGTGCCCGGTGCCCTCGGGTTACCGCTGGGGACGGCAATGATCAGCTACATCGAGATCTTCATCTTCGGTTCGTTGATCATCTTCTTCCTCATCGTCGAGCCCCACGGGCTGGCACGGTTGTGGAGCATCGCGAAGCAGAAACTGCGGCTGTGGCCCTTCCCGTACTAGATGGGAGGGCCACGCCGGCCCAGGCTTCTGGAGGGTATGACCACGGCCATCGGGTTGTGGCATCCGGAGTGTCAGACGGGTCCTGAAACCCGTATGGAGGAGAAAGCAATGAAAAAATCAGTGACCGGAAAGCTGAGTGCGGTCGGTCTTGGGGCGATCATAGGCATGACCAGCCTGTTCGCGGCCCAGGCCCAGGCCGAAGAACAGTATCTGCCCAGCCTGGTGTACCGCACCGGTCCGTTCGCGCCGAGTGGCGTCGGGTTCGCCGACGGCTTTGCGGACTACGTGCGGCTCATCAACGAACGCGATGGTGGCATCAACGGCGTGCGCATCCGCATGGAGGAGTGTGAAACCGCCTACTCCAACGACCGCGGCGTGGAATGCTACGAGCGGCTCAAGGACCGCGGCAACGGGGCCACCGTGGTGGCGCCGTTGTCCACGGGGATTACCTACGCCCTCATCCCGCGGGCCAAGAGCGACAACATCGTCGTCCATTCCATGGGCTATGGCCGTGCCGACGCGGCCGACGGCCGGGTGATGGACTGGGTGTTCATGGTGCCCACCACGTACTGGTCCAGCACCACGGTGACCATGGCGTACATCGCCGAACAGGAAGGTGGCTGGGAGAACCTGGAAGGCAAGACCATCGTCCACGCCTACCACGACTCCGCCTACGGCCGTGAGCCCCTGGGCGTGCTGCGCGGCTACGCCGAGGAATACGGCTTCACCCTGGAAGAAATGGCCATCTCGCCCCCCGGCGTGGAGCAGCGCTCGGTGTGGACCCAGATCCGGCGCATGCAGCCTGACTGGGTGTCCCTGTTCGGCTGGGGTGTCATGAACCCCACGGCGATCCGCACGGCCGCGTCCGTGGGCATCGACCGCGAGCGCATCATCGGTGGCATCTATGCCGCCCAGGATGACGCCGTGGAGCCGGCAGGCAGTGCGGCGGAGGGCTACAAGGCCGTGACCTTCCACGGTCCCGGGCGTGACTACCCGGTCTACGATGATCTGGAAGAGTACGTCTACGGCCCCGGTAACGAGGCGGGCGATGGCGATCAGATCGGCAATATTGCCTACAACCGTGGCCTCATCAACGCGGCGTACATCGTCGAAGCCTGGCGTCAGGCGCAGGACGAGTTCGGTGAAGGCGAGGTCATGGGTCGCGACGAGACCAAGTGGGCCTGGAACCAGCTCACCATCTCCCAGGAGCGCACCCAGGAGCTGGGCATGGAGGGCCTGATGCCGCCGGTGAACGTGACCTGCGAGGACCACGAGGGTGGCGGGCTTGCCCGCATCCAGCAGTGGGACGGGGAGCAGTGGAACGCCCTGACCGACTTCCAGGAGCCGGATCTGGAGCGGGTCTTCCCGATGTACCGGGAGTCCGCCGAGAGCTTCGCCGCGAGCGAAGGTATCGACATCCGGGAATGCGACTGAGGCAGTGCCGCACGTGCCGGGGCGCCATGCGCCCCGGCAACGGCTCATTTCGGAGGCAAGTCAATGGCGGAACAAACCGGCCAGGAGAAGCCGCTCCTGGAGCTCCAGAACATCGAGGTGGTCTACAACCACGTGGTGCTCGTGCTCAAGGGGGTGTCACTGCAAGTCAACGAAGGGGATATCGTCGCCCTGCTCGGCGGCAACGGCGCCGGCAAGAGCACGACCCTGAAGTCCATCTCCGGGTTGCTGACCGGTGAACGTGGTGAAATCACGCGCGGATCGCTGACCTACGATGGCGGGGACATCAGCCACGTCCCGGCCCCGGCGCGGGTTGAGCGCGGGCTGTCTCACGTCATGGAGGGGCGGCACGTGTTCGAGCACCTCACCGTGGAAGAGAACCTGCTGGTGGGGTCCTACAGCCGCAAGATCTCGGCCAGTGAAGCCCTGGAGGAGATCGAGCGGGTCTATGAATACTTCCCGCGGCTGAAGGAGCGGCGCAAGTCCACTGCCGGCTACACCTCCGGTGGTGAGCAGCAGATGCTGGCCCTCGGGCGGGCGCTGATGGCCAAGCCGCGCATGATCCTGCTGGACGAGCCGTCCATGGGGCTCGCGCCCCAGCTCGTGGAAGAGATTTTCCAGATCGTCTCGCGGCTGCGCCGTGAGGAAAAGGTGACCTTCCTTGTTGCCGAGCAGAACACCAACGTCGCCCTGCAGCACGCGGACTTTGGCTACATCCTGGAGAACGGCCGGGTGGTGCTCTACGGCACCGGTCAGGAGTTGCGTGAGAACGCGGACGTGAAGGAATTCTACCTGGGGGTCGGCTCCGGCGAGGCCCGCAAGAGCTTCCGCGACGTCAAGCACTACCGCCGCCGCAAGCGCTGGCTGGCGTAATCCGCCGGTACCCATCCGTGCACGGGAGAGGAGTTGGATCGTGAGTGATAACGGATTCTACGACGCGCGCGAGACCCGGTCCGCGGAGGAGCGGCGTGCCGAACAGCTGGCGACGGTGCGGGAGGTGCTCCGCCATGCCCGCGAGCGGTCCCGCTACTGGTCGGCGACCCTGGCCGACGTGGACCCGGACGCCATCCAGAGCCTGGAGGATATGGCGCGGGTGCCGCTGACCCGCAAGGCCGACATTCCCGGCCGGCAGGCGGAGGATGCGCCGTTCGGCGGCATGGAGGCGGCCTCCATGAGCGAGCTGTCGTACGTGTTCCAGTCCCCCGGGCCGATCTACGAAGCCGCCGAGGCCAAAGGCGACTACTGGCGATTCGGCCGCGCGTTCTGGGCCGCCGGCCTGCGCCCCGGGCAACTGGTGCACAACACCTTCTCCTATCACCTGACGCCCGCCGGCATGATGATGGATAGCGGCGCCCGCGCCGTGGGCTGCCCGGTCTTCCCGGCCGGCATCGGCAACACCGACGTGCAGGTGGACGCCATCGAGCGGTTGCGACCGCAGGTCTACGGTGGCACGCCGTCGTTCCTCAAGGCGCTGCTGGACAAGGGCCAGGAGCTGGGGCGCGACGTCTCCTCCATCAATCGTGCACTGGTGGGCGGTGAGCCCCTGAGCGCCAGCCTGCGCGACGAGATGGCGGGGCGCGGCGTGCGTGTGCTGCAGGCCTTCGCCACCGCGGAGCTCGGGCTGGTGGCCTATGAGAGCGAGCACCTGGATGGCCTCATCACCGATGAGGACGTGCTGCTGGAAGTGGTGCGTCCGGGCAGCGGTGAGCCAGTGGCCGAGGGCGAAGTGGGCGAGATGGTGGTGACCGTGCTGCGGGCAGGCGCATTCCCGGTGATCCGCTTCGCCACCGGCGACCTCACCGCCTTCCTGCCGGGGCCGAGCCCGTGCGGGCGCACCGCCCCGCGCATCAAGGGCTGGATGGGCCGTGCCAACCAGACCACCAAGGTCAAGGGCATGTTCGTCACGCCCGAGCAGATCAACGCCATCATGGCGCGCCACCCGGAGATCAGTCGCGCGCGGCTGGTGGTGACGCGCGAGAACGAAAAGGACGCCATGACCCTGAACGTGGAGTCCACCGTCTCCGACGCGGCGTTCGCGGACACGGTGGCCGAGACGCTGCAGGCCATCACCAAGATGCGCGGTGGCGTCGAGATCAAGGGCGCCGGCGAGCTGCCCAACGACGGCAAGGTGATCGCGGACGAGCGCGCGTACGACTGAGCAGGCGTCGCCGCGGTGGCCGTGCGTCATCAGTGATCCCTGCAGAGGCAGGGTGCGAGGAGAAGTCATGAGTACAGTGCGGAATGAGGCGGCGCGGAATGTGCCGCTGCTGATCAATGGCGAGTTCGTGCAGAGCACCACGAGCGACTGGATTGATGTCACCAACCCCGTGACCCAGGAGGTCATCGGCCGCGCCCCCGTCACTACGGACGCGGAAATGGCCCGGGCCGTGTCCGCCGCCGAGGAGACCTTCGTCACCTGGCGGCACACCCCCGTCCAGGAGCGCATGCGCTGCCTCATGCGCTACCAGGCCCTGTTGAAGGAGCACCACGACGAGCTGGCGGAGATCCTCGCCAGCGAGACCGGCAAGACCATGGCCGACGCCAAGGGCGATGTCTGGCGCGGCATCGAAGTGGTCGAACACGGCTGCAGCATGCCCACGCTGATGATGGGCGAGACCACCGAGAACGTGGCCCGCGGCATCGACACCCACAGCATCGTCCACCCCATCGGGGTGTGCGCCGGCATTACCCCGTTCAACTTCCCGGCCATGATTCCGCTGTGGATGTTTCCGTTGGCCGTGGCCTGCGGCAACACCTTCGTGTTGAAGCCCTCGGAGCAGGATCCGCTCACGCCCACGCGGCTGGCGGAGCTGTGGCAGGAGGCGGGGTTCCCGGCGGGGACGCTGCAGGTGGTCCACGGCCGCAAGCCGCAGGTGGATTACCTGCTCGAGGACCCGGCCATCAAGGCGGTCTCCTTCGTGGGCTCGGTGCCGGTGGCGACACACGTCTACCGGACCGGCACCCACAACCTCAAGCGCGTGCAGTGCATGGGCGGGGCGAAGAACCACATGGTGGTCATGCCCGATGCCAACAAGGAGCAGGTGGTCAACCACCTGGTGGGCGCCTCCTGCGGCGCCGCCGGCCAGCGCTGCATGGCCATCTCCGTGGCCGTGCTGGTGGGCGAGGAGACCCGCGGCTGGATGGACGACATCCGCAAGGCCGTGGCCAGCATCCGCCCCGGGCCGCCCAGCGACCCCGATGCTGCCTACGGGCCGCTCATCAGCCCGGCCGCCAAGGAGCGGGTGGAGCAGTTGATCGGTACCGCGGAGCCCGAGGGAGCAAAGCTGCTCCTGGATGGCCGCGGGCACACCGTGGACGGCTACCCCGACGGCAACTGGGTCGGGCCGACGCTGATCGATGACGTCACGCCGGAGATGACCGTCTACAAGGAGGAGATCTTCGGGCCGGCGCTGCTGGTGATGCACGTGGACTCCCTGGAAGAGGCCATTGCCCTGGTCAATACCAACCCCTACGGCAACGGCACCTCCATCTTTACGCGCTCCGGCGCAGCCGCGCGCAAGTACCAGCACGAGACCGAGGTGGGTCAGGTGGGGGTGAATATCCCCATCCCGGTGCCGGCACCGTTCTTCTCCTTTACCGGCGGCAAGAACTCTTTCTTCGGCGATCTGCACGCCTACGGCAAACAGGCGATCCGGTTCTATACCGAGACGCGGACGGTGATCAGCCGCTGGCCGGAAGAGGATCTGCCGAGCGGGCCGAACATGACCATCTCCATGCGATAGGCGGCGGCCATGGACTTCGAGCTCAACGACGACCAGGTCGCGTTCCAGGAGACCGCGCGCGAGTTCGCCGAGCGCGAACTCGCGCCCAACGCGGCACGCTGGGACGAGGAGTGCATCTTTCCGGTGGAGACCCTGCGTCTTGCCGGCGAGCTGGGCTTCTGCGGTGTCTACTGCCCCGAGGACGTGGGCGGGCTTGGCCTGTCCCGCCTGGACGCGACCATTATTTTCGAGGCTCTGGCCGGCGGCTGCACCTCGACCACGGCCTACATCACCATCCACAACATGGCTACGTGGATGGTGGCCACCTTCGGCCAGGAGGCAGTGCGCGAGGCCTGGTGCCCGCAGCTCACCGCCGGCGACAAGCTGGCCTCCTACTGCCTCACCGAGCCGGGTGCCGGCTCGGACGCCGCATCCCTGCGCACGAAGGCGGTGCGTGACGGTGACGGCTACCGGCTTACCGGCAGCAAGGTGTTCATCTCCGGGGCCGGCGAGACCGACCTGCTGGTGGTCATGGCGCGCACCGGCGGGGACGGCGCCGGCGGCGTCTCCGCCTTTGCGGTTCCCGCGGACGCCGAGGGCATTACCTACGGACGCAAGGAAGGCAAGATGGGCTGGAACAGCCAGCCCACCCGTGGCATCACCTTCGAGGACGTGTTCGTGCCCGAGGCGAATCGCCTGGGCGACGAGGGCGAGGGCTTCCGGATTGCCATGAAGGGGCTGGACGGCGGCCGTCTGAACGTGGCCACGTGCTCCGTGGGCACCGCCGCCGCCGCGCTGGACGCGGCACGCCGCTACGCCGCGGAGCGCAAGCAGTTCGGCCAGGCGCTGGCGGATTTCCAGGGGGTGCAGTTCAAGCTGGCGGACATGGCCACGGAGCTGGTGGCTGCGCGGCAGATGGTGCGCCTGGGTGCCGCCCGGCTGGATGCGAAACATCCGGAAGCCACCACCTACTGCGCCATGGCCAAGCGCCTGGCCACGGATCTTGGCTTCCGCATCTGCAACGAGGCGTTGCAGATCCATGGCGGTTACGGCTACATCCGGGAATACCCCCTGGAGCGCCACGTCCGCGACGTGCGCGTGCACCAGATCCTGGAGGGCACCAACGAGATCATGCGCGTCATCATTGCCCGTCGCCTGCTGGCGCCGGGCAGCGAAAACCTGCTGGCCTGAGCGTCCCGCCGGGTCGGCCCACCAACTGGAGAGACTGGGGACATCATGGCTTTCGACAACCTGATTACCGAGAAGCGCGACGGCATCGGCGTGATCACCCTCAACCGCCCCAAGGTGCTGAACGCCCTGAACAGCGCCCTGATGCGCGAACTGGGCGAGGCCCTGACCGCCTTCGAGGGCGACGACGACGTGGCCGTCATGGTGATCACCGGCAGTGAGAAGGCGTTCGCTGCCGGCGCCGACATCAGCGAGATGCAGAGCAAGGGCTTTGCCGACGTCTACAAGGAAGACTTCATCACCAGCGAGTGGGAGCAGATCCTGCGCTGCCGCAAGCCCGTGATCGCCGCCGTGAGCGGCTACGCCCTGGGCGGCGGCTGCGAGCTGGCCATGATGTGCGATTTCATCCTGGCGGCCGACTCGGCGAAGTTCGGCCAGCCGGAGATCAAGATCGGTGCCATCCCCGGCTCCGGCGGCACCCAGCGCCTGACCCGTTTTGTCGGCAAGTCCAAGGCCATGGAGATGTGTCTCACCGGTCGCATGATGGATGCCGACGAGGCCGAGCGCTCCGGGCTGGTGAGCCGGGTGGTGCCGGCGGACCAGCTGCTGGACGAGGCCATGAAGACCGCCGGCCAGATCGCCGGGCTGTCCCGCATGGCCGTGAGCATGTGCAAGGAGTCCGTGAACCGTTCGTACGAGACCACCCTCTCCGAGGGCGTGCTGTTCGAGCGGCGCGTGTTCCACTCCGTGTTCGCCACGGAAGACCAGAAAGAGGGCATGGCCGCCTTCGTCGAGAAGCGCGCTCCGCAGTGGAGGAACCGCTGATGGTCGACGCAAGCCCCGTTGTCTTCGAGGCCGTCGCCACCGCCGACGGCCAGCGCGTCATGCGCGTGCGCCTGAACGCCGAGAAATCGCTGAACGCCCTCAGCCAGGCCATGATCGACGCCCTGCAGCCGGCCCTGGATGAGTGGGCCGCCGATCCGGCGGTCGCCGCCATCTTCCTCGAGGGGACCGGCGAGAAGGCGTTCTGCGCCGGCGGCGACGTGGTCAGCCTCTATCACGACATGAAACAACGCCCCCTGGGCGAGCCCGCGCCGGTGGCGGAGCACTTCTTCACCACGGAGTATCGTCTCGATCACCTGGTGCACACCTATCCCAAGCCCATCGTCTGCTGGGCGGACGGCATCGTCATGGGCGGCGGCGTCGGCCTGCTGGCGGGTTGCAGCCACGGTATTCTCACCGAGCGCTCGCGGCTCGCCATGCCGGAGATGCCCCTGGGCCTGTTCCCGGACGTGGGCGGCACGTATTTCCTCAACCGCATGCCGGGGCGCACCGGCTATTTCCTCGGGCTCACGGGCGAACACGTGTTCGGCACGGATATCTTCGCCCTGGGGCTGGGCAACTACATGATCCAGTCGGATCAGCGCGAAGCGGTAGTGGACGCCCTGGCCGCCGCCAGCTGGGGCACGGACGAACGGGACCGGCACGAGACCGCCAGCCGGGTGCTCGGCGACCTGTGGCGGGCGAAGGACGCTACCGGCGAGACGCCCTTCATGGACCGCTACGCACGCATCCAGGAACTCACCGATCACGCCACGCCCGGTGCGGTGATGGCGGCGATCCAGTCCGCCGCCGAGAGCGAAGAGTGGCTGCAGTCCGCCGCCAAGGGGTTCAAGCGGGCCTGCCCGGTGTCGCTGGCCGTGTTCGACCGCCAGTACCGCGGGGGGCGGCACCTGTCGCTGACGGAGTGCTTCCGGCGTGAGCTGTGCATCGCGGTGCAGTCGTCGCGGCGGCCCGATTTCCGCGAGGGCGTGCGGGCGCTGCTGGTGGACAAGGACCGCAGCCCGGCCTGGTCGGTGCCCTCCCTGGCGGAGGTGTCCGACGACGTGGTCGATGCCCATTTCGAGTTGCCGGCGGACTACAGCACGGACCCGCTGGCGGATCTGTAACCGGCGGGCGCCTGCGCGGCGTCCCCGTCACCTATAAGGCCTGGAGGAGGATCCCCATGGCGACCATCGGTTTCATCGGACTGGGCAACATGGGTGGCCCCATGGCCACCAACCTGGTCAAGGCCGGCCACACGGTGCAGGTCTTCGACCTGTCGAAAGAGGCTGTGCAGCGGCTGGAAAGCGCCGGCGCTACCGGTTGCGCCAGCGCGGCCGAAGCCGCCACCGGCGTGGCGATCGTGGTGACCATGCTGCCCGCCGGGCGGCACGTACGCGAGCTCTACCTGGGCGAGGGCGGCCTGCTGGCCACGGCGGCCAAGGGCACCCTGCTGGTGGACTCCAGCACCATCGACGCCGATACCGCCCGCGCCGTGGCCGCCGAGGCGGAGCAGGCCGGCTGCCCCATGATCGATGCCCCGGTCTCCGGTGGTGTCGCGGGGGCGGAGGCGGGCAAGCTCATCTTCATGGTCGGTGGTGACACCGCGCCGGTGGAGCAGGCGCGGCCGATCCTCGACGTCATGGGCCGGGCGGTGTTCCACGCCGGCCCCGCCGGTGCCGGGCAGGTGGCGAAGATGTGCAACAACATGCTGCTGGCGATCAGCATGATCGGTACCTCCGAGGCCATCAACCTCGGCATTGCCGAAGGGCTGGACCCCAAGGCCCTGTCCGACATCATGCAGCAGAGCTCCGGCGGCAACTGGGTGCTGAACGGCTACAACCCGCACCCGGATGTCATGGACGGTACGCCTGCCTCCCGTGGCTACACCGGCGGGTTCGGCACGGCGCTCATGCTCAAGGACCTGGGCCTGGCCATGGATGCCGCACTCAAGGACGGCAAGGCCACCCCGCTGGGGGCGTTGGCCCGCAACATCTACACCCTTCACGACGCCGCAGGGAATGGCCACAAGGATTTCTCCAGCGTGATCCAGTTCCTGCAGAACGGTGGAAGCACACCGTAATGACGGCGGTTCGCAGCGAGAAGAGCGGCGCCGTCACCACGGTGATCCTGGATCGCCGGCAGGCCCGCAACGCCGTCGACCCGGACACGGCCCGGGCGTTGTACCAGGCGTTCATGGACTTCGAGACCGACGACGACGCCAGCGTTGCCGTGCTCCACGGCGACAACGGCACCTTCTGCGCCGGCGCCGATCTCAAGGCCGTGTCCTCCGGTGCACTGGAGGCGTATCTGGGCGAGCTGGAGCCGCCGGCGGGCGACGCAATCACCGGCTCCCTCGGCCCCATGGGGCCGTCCCGCCTGCAGCTCAGCAAGCCGGTGATTGCCGCCGTGTCGGGTTACGCCGTGGCGGGCGGTATGGAGCTGGCGCTGTGGTGCGACATGCGCGTGGTGGAGGAGAGTGCCTGCTTCGGCGTCTACTGCCGCCGCTGGGGCGTGCCGCTGATCGATGGCGGTACCGTGCGGCTGCCGCAGATCATCGGCCTTGGCCGCGCCATGGATCTGATTCTCACCGGCCGGACCGTGGCCGCCGATGAAGCCCACGCCATGGGGCTGGCGAACCGCGTCGTGCCGGAAGGCCAGGCGCGCGCGGCCGCCGAGGAACTGGCCCGGGAGCTGACCCGCTTTCCGCAGTTGTGCATGCGCGTCGACCGGGCGTCGGCCTACGCGCAGCACGGCGCCGCGCCCGGGGACGCGCTGCGCGAGGAATACCGGCAGGGGCTGCGTGCTCTGCGAGAGGAGGGCGTCGCTGGCGCCGGCCGTTTCGCGTCCGGCCGCGGGCGTCACGGCGATTTCGGGGATCTGTGAGGCGTGATGGTCACGAACACGGCCAGGCAGCCGCACCGTCACGGCCACGGCTCCGGCCGTGTGCCCGGACGCATGGTCGCGACTTGCGTCGCTCCTACGGCTGAAATCACGGTCGCCACCGGGGCACCCTGTAGGAGCGACGCAAGTCGCGACAGCCGTCCCTCGGCAGCAGTCCTCTGTGGGAGCGGCTTCAGCCGCGAAAGCCGCCGCTCCCGGGCCCGGTCAGTCCAGCCGTTCCACCGCCACTGCCGTGGCCTCGCCACCGCCGATGCACAGCGACGCCACACCGCGCTTCAGGCCGTGGGTCTGCAGTGCGTTCAGCAGGGTGACGAGAATGCGCGCGCCGGAGGCGCCGATGGGGTGACCCAGCGCGCACGCGCCGCCGTGGACGTTGACGGCATCGTGGGGCAGGCCCATCTCCTTCATGGCGGCCATGACCACCACGGCGAACGCCTCGTTGATTTCCCACAGGTCCACGTCGCCGGCGGACCAGCCGGTCTGTTCAAGCAGGTGCGTCATGGCGCCCACCGGTGCGGTGGTGAACCACTGCGGCTCCCGGGCGTGGCTGGCCTGGCCGCGGATGGCGGCCAGGGGCGTCAGGCCGCGCTTCTCCGCTTCGCTGAGTGGCATCAGCACCAGCGCCGCGGCGCCGTCGGAGATGGAGCTGGCGTTGGCCGCGGTCACCGTGCCCTGCGGATCGAAGGCGGGCTTGAGGTTGCGCAGCTTGTCCGGGTCGGCGTTCCAGGGCTGTTCGTCGCGGGAGACGGTGCGCTCGCCCCGACGCTCGCGGATGGTCACGGGGGTGATTTCGGCGTCGAAGGTGCCGTCCTCGGCGGCCTTGCGCGCGCGCCGCAGCGAGGCCTCGGCGTAGTCGTCCTGGGCTTCGCGGGTGAAGCTGTAGTGGCTGGCGCAGCGCTCGGCGAAGACGCCCATCAGCTCCCCCTTCTCGTAGGCATCCTCCAGGCCGTCGAAGAACATGTGGTCGGTCACCTTGCCGTGGCCGAGGCGGTAGCCGCCCCGCGCCCGGTCCAGCAGGTAGGGCGCGCGGGACATGCTCTCCATGCCGCCGGCGACGGTGATGCGGCCGCGCCCGAGGGCGAGCACGTCGTGGGCGAACATGGTGGCCCGCATGCCGGAGCCGCACACCTTGCTCACGGTGGTGCAGGGCACCGACAGGGGCAGCCCGGCGCCCAGTGCCGCCTGCCGGGCCGGGGCCTGGCCCAGCCCGGCCGGCAGCACGTTGCCCATGAACACCTCGTTCACCGCGTCAGCGGGCACGCCGGCGCGTTCCAGCGCGGCGGCGATGCTGGCGCTGCCGAGCTCCGTCGCCGGCAGTGCGGACACGTCGCCCATCAGTCCGCCCATGGGGGTGCGTGCGCTGCCGACGATGACAATCGGATCGTCCTGCATGGTCAGTCTCCTCGTTCGGTGGTGTCGGTTCGTACCGGCCTGATCCAAGGCGTGTTTCCGGTCAACAGGCGATCAGCAGACGCCCTGTTCCCGGAGCTCACTGACCACGCCCGGGTCGATGCCCCAGTCGGTCAGCGCGGTGTCGGTGTCTTCGCCCGGCTTGCGTGCACCGGTGGTCAGCTCCGCACGGGTGCGGGAGAACCGTGGCGCCGGCGCCGCCTGCACCATGCCGTCGTGCTGCACGAAGGTGCCCCGCGCCACGTGGTGCGGGTGTTCGGGCGCCTCGTCCATGTCCAGCACCGGCGCGAAGCAGACATCCGTTCCTTCAAGGATATCGCACCATTCCTGGCTGGTGCGGGTGGCGAACACCGCCTCGAAGCGGGCGCGCATGGCCGGCCAGGCCTTGCGGTTCATCTGTTCCGCGCAGTCCGGGTCGTCGCCGAGCCCGATGCGCTCGAGCAGTTCCCGGTAGAACTGCGGCTCCAGCGCGCCGATGCTGATGTGGCGGCCGTCGGCGCAGGTGTAGGTGTCGTAGAAAGGCGCGCCGCCGTCCAGCAGGTTGGTGCCGCGCTCATTGCTCCAGACCCCCTGGGCCCTGAGCCCGTGGAAGAGGCTCAGCAGCAGGGCGGTGCCGTCGGTCATGGCGCTGTCCACCACCTGACCCTGGCCGGACTGGCGTGCTTCCAGGGTGGCGCAGACCACGCCGAAGGCGAGCATCATGGCGCCACCGCCGTAGTCGCCCACCAGGTTGAGCGGTGGCACGGGGCGCTCGCCGGGGCGCCCGATGCCGTGCAGCGCGCCGGCCAGGGCGATGTAGTTGAGGTCGTGGCCGGCGGCCTGGGCCAGGGGGCCGTCCTGGCCCCAGCCGGTCATGCGGCCGTAGACCAGTCGCGGGTTGCGCTCCAGGCAGGTCTCCGGGCCGAGGCCGAGGCGCTCCATGACGCCCGGCCGGTACCCCTCGATGAGAATGTCCGCCTGCTCCACGAGCTGCAGCACCGTCTCCACGCCGGCTGGCTGTTTCAGATCCAGTGCCACGGAGCGGCGGCCGCGCGCCGTGACCGGATCGTCCACCGGCAGGGCATTGGCGGTCTTGCGGTCGATGCGCAGCACGTCCGCGCCCATGTCCGCGAGCATCATGCCGCAGAACGGGCCCGGGCCGATGCCGGCCATCTCCACGACGCGTACACCTTTCAGGGGGCCCATGGGTCTCCTCCCGTTTCTGGTTCTTGTTCGCATGCACCCCGGTGGTGCCGGGGCGTGTGGGCAACATTCCAGTGTTTTCCGGGGCGGGTCAAGCAGCACTTGACCGCCGATGCAATGGTCCAAGGAGGTTTGTGACATGAACATCAATGAACGCGTCTTTGTCGTGACCGGTGGCGCATCCGGGCTGGGCGAAGCCACCGTCCGCCGTCTGGTGGATGGCGGCGCGCGCGTGGTGGTCGCCGACATGAACGATCAGGCGGGTGGCAAGCTTGCCCACGAGCTGAGTGGTGCGGTTCACAGCGTGCGCTGTGATGTCACCAGCGAGGCCGACGCTCAGCACGCGGTGGATGCCGCCAAGGAGACCTTCGGTGCCCTGCATGGTCTGGTGAACTGTGCCGGTGTGGGGACGCCGGAGAAGACCCTGGGCAAGGAGGGCCCCCACGATCTGGAGCGCTTCAACAAGGTCGTGCAGATCAACCTGGTGGGCACCTTCAACATGATCCGGCTCGCCGCCGCGCTCATGGCCGAGAACGAGCCGGACAGGGAGGGCGAGCGGGGGGTGATCATCAACACCGCCTCGGTGGCCGCGTTCGACGGCCAGATCGGCCAGGCCGCCTATTCCGCGTCCAAGGCGGGCGTTGCCGGCATGACCCTGCCCATCGCCCGGGAGTTCGCGCGCCACGGCATCCGCGTGATGACCATCGCGCCAGGCCTGTTCGAGACGCCGATGCTGCTGGGGCTGCCCCAGGAGGTGCAGGACTCCCTGGGCGCCAGCGTGCCCTTCCCGCCGCGGCTGGGTCGCCCGGCGGAGTATGCCCACCTGGTGGAGAGCATCATCGGCAACACCATGCTCAATGGCGAAACCATCCGGCTGGATGGCGCCATTCGCATGCAGCCGAAATGAGCGCGCCCAGGTGACAGGGGGTGTGCGTCCGATGAGGCCGTGCCGCCGTCAGCGGCCAGGCCCGGCCCGGGAGCCACGCGTTGGCGTGGCCCCCGGGCAGGCCGGGGGCGCCGCGTCTCTAGCGGCCGAGAATGGAGCGGGCGACGATCTCCTTCATGATCTCGTTGCTGCCGCCGTAGATGCGCTGGACCCGGGCATCCACGAAGTCCCGGGAGATGGGGTACTCCTGCATGTACCCATAGCCACCGAACAGCTGCAGGCACTGATCCGCCACCTTGAACTGCAGGTCGGTGGTGGTCAGCTTGGCGATGGAGGCATTGGTGGTGGTGAGTTCGCCCCGGTTGTACTCCGCCGTGCACTGATCCACGAACGCCCGGTTCACCGCGATCTGCGCGCGCAGGTCCGCCAGGGTGAAGCGGGTGTTCTGCAGCGCCGCGATGGGCTGCCCGAATGCCTTGCGCTCCTGCGTGTAGGCGATGGTGCGGTCGAGCATGCCCTCGCAGGCGGCGATGGCGCCGATGCTGAGGATGAGCCGTTCACGCGGCAGTTCGTTCATGAGGTTGGCGAAGCCCTGGCCTTCGCCGCCCAGGATCTGGTCCGCCGGCACGCGCACGTCCTGGAAGAACAGCTCCGCCGTGTCCGAGCCGTGCTGGCCGATCTTGTCCAGCTTGCGGCCGCAATCGAACCCCGGGGTGGTGGTGTCCACGGTGAACAGGGTCATGCCCCTGGCGCCGGCGCTGGGGTCGGTCTTCGTGGCCACGATCATCACGTCCGCGTGATAGCCGTTGGTGATGAAGGTTTTCTGGCCGTTGATCCGGTAGCCGTCGCCGTCCTTCTCGGCGCGGGTCTTCATGCCCTGCAGATCGGAGCCGGCGCCGGGCTCGGTCATGCCGATGCAGCCTACGGCCTCGCCGGTGACCATGCGCGGCAGCCAGGTCTGTTTCTGCGCTTCGGTGCCCAGGTGCAGGATGTAGGGCGCGACGATGTCCGAGTGCACGGAGAGGTTGGTCGCCAGGGCACCGAAGCCCATGCGCGCCACTTCCTCCACGACCACGCCGGAGAGCTGGAAGTCGCCGCCGAAACCACCGTATTCCTCGGGGACGTCCACGCACAGGAAGCCGTTCTCGCCGAGGCGGTTCCACAGTTCCCGGGGAAACAGCCGGTCCCGTTCCCAGGCGTCGTAATGGGGGGCGACTTCGTTCTCAAGAAAACGGCGCAGGGTGTCCCGGAACAGTTCGATCTCGCTGGCGTCCAGCATGTTTTTTCTCCTCCCGTCTCGGTCTTCGATGACTGCGACGAGATTACCCCCCGCCGAGCGCCACGTCGATTCCCCGGGCGCCCGGTTCGTGTTGAATGGCATAGGAGTCCGGCATGAACTTCGAGAATCTCATGCGACAGCGCTACAGCGCCCGTGCGTTCCTCTCCGATCCGGTGCCTGCGGGAATCCTGCGGCACATCCTGGATGTGGCCCAGAAAACGCCGTCTTGGTGTAACACCCAGCCCTGGGAGGTGGTGGTGACGGAGTCTCCCGCAACCACCGCGGCGCTGCGTGACAAGCTCCATGCGCACGCCGCATCGGGCGCCGAGGCGACTCCCGACAAACCCTTCCCGAGGGAGTACGTGGGCCGTCACGACGAGCGCCGCAAGGCGTGCGGTGCCGCGCTCTACAACGCCCTGGATATCGGTCGCGAGGATCGCGACGCCCGCGCACAGCAGATGCTGCGCAATTACGCCTTTTTCGACGCCCCGCACTGCATGCTGGTGTTCTGCCACGAGAGCCTGGGGTTCTACGGCGGGGTGGACTGCGGGCTCTATCTGCACGCCTTCATGCTGGCAGCCCTGGACCAGGGCGTGCACACCATCGCCCAGGCCTCGCTAGCCGCCTACCCGGATCTGGTGCGGGCGCATTTCGACATTCCGGGGGATCGCCACCTCCTGTTCGGCTGCTCGTTCGGCTACGCCGACGAGCGCCACCCGGTGAACCGCTACCGCACCGAGCGCACCGGCATCGCCGATGCGGTGCGGTTCGTGCGGTGACCGCTACCGCCGATGCGCCCATCCGGTCATGCGGTTCTCGATCCAGGCGAAGAACTGGTACATGACCATGGCCATGACGCTGATGGCCACCAGCCCCGCGAACACCAGCGGCATGCGCATCTGCGAGCCGGCGGACATCATCAGGTAGCCGATGCCCTGGTTGGAAGCCACGGTTTCGGAGACGACGGTGCCGACGAACGCCAGGGTAATGGCCACTTTCAGCGAGGCGAAGAAATAGGGCAGCGACCGGGGCAGGCCGACCTTGAACAGCACGTCCCGCCGCTTTGCGCCGAGCACCCGGAGGACGTCCTCCATCTCCGGCTCCAGGGTGGCGAGCCCGGTGGCCACGTTCACGACGATGGGGAAGAAGCTGATCAGGAACGCGGTGATGATGGCCGGGACCGTACCGATGCCGAACCACACCACCAGGATCGGCACGAATGCGACCTTGGGGATGGCGTTGAATGCCACCAGCAGGGGGTAGCAGGCCCGGTACATGAACTTCGACGAGCCGACGATCACACCGAGCAGCAGGCCGACAACCACGCCGATGGCAAAGCCGATGACCGTGGTCCAGAACGTCTGCCACGCGTGCCGTGCCACGGGTTGGTGGAACTGGATCAGGGCGTCGGCGGTGTCGATGACCCCGGGGAAGATGTACTGGGGGACGCCCAGGGCGCGCACCGTGCCTTCCCAGATCAGCAGCAGCAACGCGACCGCCGCCCAGGGAGCCAGCCGCAGCTGCATTTCCGGAGACAGACGCAGAAAGCTCATTGGGTGTTCTCCTCGCGGATGGAGCCGATGCGCGCGCGCAGGTCGTACACCAGGTCGCTGAACTCGGAGGTGTAGGTCAGCTCCAGGTGGCGTGGGCGGGGGAAGGGCACCTGGCGCTGCTCGATGATGCGCCCGGGCCGCTTGCTCATGACGTAGATGGTGTCCGCCAGGTAGGCGGCCTCGCGCAGATCGTGGGTGACCAGCACCACCGTGAACCGCTGCTGTCGCCACAGGTCCTGGAGCACGCTCCAGAGCTCTTCCCGGGTAAAGGCGTCCAGCGCGCCGAAGGGCTCGTCCAGCATGAGCAGGCGCGGGTCGTGGATCAGCGCGCGGCAGATCGACGCGCGCTGCTGCATGCCACCGGAGAGCTGCCAGGGGTAGCTGTCGGCATACCCGTCCAGGCCCACGGTCTGCAGCAGGCCCATGGCCTTTTCCACGTAGTCCTTGCGGTGCCGGCGCAGGCGGCTGCGATGGGGCTGCACGATCTCCAGCGGCAGCATGACGTTATCCAGAGTGGTGCGCCAGGGCAGCAGCGTGGCGTTCTGGAATGCCATTCCGGTGATCTTGAGCGGGCCGTTCACCGGTGCCCCGTCCACGGTGATGCGCCCGGCGGTGGGCTGGTGCAGCCCGGTGCACAGCTTCATGAAGGTGGACTTGCCGCAGCCGCTTGGTCCCACGAAGGCGACGAACTCGCCTTCGGTGATGGTCAGGTCGATATCTTCAATGGCGTTGCCGCTGTCGTCGTAGGCAAGGCTGACATGGTCGAAGGCGACGAACGGCCGCCCCGTCTCCGGGGCGGCGTTCGTGGTTGCAGTTGCTGTCATGGATGCTCCGTCGGCCATGGGTCAGTCCGGGAAGACCATGCGGTCGTCCTGATCCGGCAGGAAGTCGCTGTTGAACACGTCTTCGGCCGAGGGCACGTTGTCTTCCAGCTCGAACACGTCCGCCACCTGGCCGATGGTCAGCTCCAGGCGCTCCATGTCCACGGCGCCGAGGCCGTTCTCGCGCGCGGCGGGTGTGTCGATGGAGCCCTCGATGGCGAGTTTCAGCCGGCGCACCTCCATGTCCCGCTCGACCAGGTCATCCCGCTCGAGGACGTAATCCACCGCGCCGTCCGGGTCCTCCAGCGTGGCAGCCATGCCCCGTGTGAAGGCGCGCAGGAAGCCGCTGACCGCTTCCGGGTGCTCCTCGATGAACGAGTCCCGGGCGACAATCACGTTGCCGTAGAGCTCCACGCCGTACTCCGGGAACGGCATGATCACCAGGTCCTCCTCGGCGATACCGCGGGATTCCAGGTTCAGCAGGCTGGTGAAGTAGAAGCCGGTGATGGCGTCCACGTCGTCGCTGGCCAGCAACTGCTCGCGCAGGGCGGGGTCCACCGAGTCCCAGGACACGGAATCGGCTTCCAGGTCGTTGGCGCGGGCGAACAGCGGCCAGGCCCGGCGACCGGTGTCGAAGGAGGGCGCGGCGAGGGTCTTGCCCGCCAGATCCGCCGGCTCCTCGATGCCGCTCGACTTCTTCGCGAACACCGCCGCGGGTGAACCGTCATAGACCACGAACACGGCGCTCAGCGAGGGGGCGTCGGGGTTGTTGGCGAGAAACTCCACCAGGGCGTTGAGGTCACCGAAACCCATGTCGTAGGCGCCGGAGGCGACGCGGTTGATGGTCTCGGCCGAGCCGCTGCCGGAGTCGATGGAGACGTCCAGGCCTTCGTCCTCGAAGTAGCCGCGCGAGGCGCTCATGAGAAACGGCGCCGACGGCCCCTCGAAGCGCCAGTCCAGCTGGAAGTCGATGTCCACCGTGTCGGCGGTGCCCGTTGCCGGGAAGATCAGCGCCGCGGCGAGGCCGGCGGCGGCCGCGGTGCGGCGCAGGCGGTTGCGGGAAGTGGTCATGGTGCACTCCTGGTGATCGCGTGGTTGCGGAGTCGTCAATCAAGTGCGGGAGGCACAGCCTCCCGCACCGGGCCGGCTAGAAGCGCAGCTGTACGCCGGTGCCCACGTTGTGGCCCGAGTCGCTGGCGTCGTCGATGTCGTCCATGAAATAGGTGGCGTAGGCCGTGGCCATGTCGCCGAGCGGAAGCTCGTAACCCACGGCCCAGGTGTGCCGGTCGCCGCCGTCCTCGTAATCGTTTTCGCCGAAGCGCGATGCGTCGGCGTAGGCGTAGGAGGCGAGCACCTGGCCGGGGCCGGCGTCGACACTGGCGCCCACGGTGACGCTGTTGATGGCGAAGTCGTCCACGTCCAGGTCGTTGTCGATGTGCTGGTACTGGCCGTAGAGCTGGAAGGTGCCGAAGTCGTACATGCCGCCCAGCAGCGCCGCGTACTGGGTGCCGCCGTCCTCGACCCCCGCCGCATCCAGCGCATAATCCACCGCATGGGCAGCGGCGGTGCCGGTGAACGCGCCGTCCCGGTATACCGCATAGGCGCCGATGCGGTCGTCACCGCGGCTGTCGTCCTCTTCGTTGTTGCCGAAGCCGTAGAGCACGTTGATGGTGACGCCGTTCAGGTCGGGCGAGGTGTACTGCACCGTGTCGCTCCAGCCGGAGTCGCCCACCAGCGGCGCGTTCGGTCCGCCCGCGTAGGTGTGGTAGTTGGCCGGGGAGAACTCGAACGAGCCGCCGAACGGGTTGGTGAACACCATGGGCAGGAACAGCGGCGCGGTCACGCGGCCGCCGCGCACGGTGCCGTATTCCGTCTCCACGCCGACGTTGGCGTTACGGGCGAAGAAGACGTCGCCATCGAACCGGCCGGCATCGCCGCGGTCCGGGCGCAGGAACGCTTCCAGTGCGCCGACGACGGCGAGGCCGTCATTGACCTGGTGCCGGGCGGAGATGCCCCAGTAGGAGGTGTCCTTGCCCCCGGAGCTCAGCTTGCCGGTCCACTCGTCTTCGCCGACCGGGTTCTCGGCGCCGCCGTAGACGTCGATGATGCCGTGGATCTCCACTTCGGTGTCCGCGTGGGCCACGCTGCCGCCCGCCAGGCAGAGGGCGCCGGCGCCCAGCGCGAGGGTTTTTCTGATCTGCTGTTTCAATGGATTGTCCCCTATGTCGTGATTGCCGCTGACGAATCCGTGCGGATACATCGGTGTATACGGTCTTCACGAAGCGTGCCAGTCACCGAAGCATGGCCAAATTGGCGTTAAATCAAGGGGATGGGGTGTGGGGCAGGCAGGGTGATGCAAAAAGGCAACACCTGTTGCTGCATCGTGGTGCATGGGCGGGGTGTTTGTGCACCGGTATGGGGAGGTCGCGGCGGTGGTGCGGTGGTGTTGTGTACGATTCTTCATTGTGTAACACGTGCACCCGCCCTGCCGCCGGGTGACCGGTGGCAGGGCGGGTGGCGTGGTGTTTCAGAGCTGCTGCAGGAAGTAGGTCATCTGCTCGTCCACGTTGCTCTCGAGCAGGCGCAGGCGACGGGTCTGATGCAGGATCAGCAGCCCCACCACCTGGGCGACCCCGTTGGTGGTGCGCAGCGCCGTGTCGTCATAACCGTCGTTGGCCAGTCCGTCCGCGATCAATCTGAACACGGTTTGCAGGCTGCAGTTGAGCGAGCGGTCCAGCTCCTCGCTCAAGCCGACGGGACGAGCCCCCTGGTAGAGGTAGAGGCCCAGGGTCAGCTCCAGTGGATAGGCGCGGTAGTAGTCGTAGAACGCCTTGATGCCGGCACGCCCCTGACTGCCCACCGGGGCGATGGCAATGGCGTCGCGGATGGCCTGTTGCAAGGATGCCAGCGACTGGGCCAGCACCTCTGCGTACAGCGACTCCTTGCCGCCGAAGTGGGGGTAGATCGCACCGGTGGTGCAGCCCGCCTCGCGGGCAATCAGCCGCATGGACGCGCCTTCCAGCCCACGCTCCTTGAAGACCCGCGCCGCGGCGGCAACGATGGCCTCGCGTTTGTCCTCGCGTTGCCCGTCGCCGTTGTTCCGCGGCGCTGGCGCCTCGAGCCCGCCCGTGCTGTCGTCAGCGCGGTCCTTCGTCATCGAACGGTCGGTTTTCTGTCCAGTCATAGCTTCCCTGATCGCGCTCCCTAACTGCCTGTTTCCAGCCGACGGATTCCGCCCGCTGCTTGAAGTTGAGGCCTTCCGGTGAATGCCTCGTGATGCCATCGAACACCGTCGCCATCATCTGTGTTGTCTCGAGGCCCATGTTCTCATAAGCCTGATTGATCATCAGCTTTTGCATCATCAACTGGTTCACGGGAACGGTCGCCATGCGCGCAGCCAGGGCCTCCGCCTCGCGGTCCAGCTTATCGGGTGGCGCGGCGCGATAGATGAGTCCCAGCCGTTCGGCTTCCGTGCCGGTGATACGGTCGCCCGTGAACAGCATGCGCTTGGCCCGTTCGGCGCCCAGGCGGTAGACCCACATGGCGGTGGTGGGGCAGCCCCAGACCCGCGTCGGCATATAGCCGATCTCCGCGGCGTCTTCCATGAGAATGATGTCGGAGCACAGGGCGATATCGGAACCTCCGGCCACGGCGAACCCGTGCACCTTGCAGATCACCGGGCGGTAGGAGCGCCAGAGCGTCATGAACAGCTCGGTGTTGCCCTTCATGAAGGCGTAATCCTTCATCGGATCCCACGGCATGGCCTGGGTGACGTTGCCGGTGCCGTTGGCCTCGGCGTAATAGGCCAGGTCGTAGCCGGCGCTGAAGGCGCGGCCGGCGCCCGAGAGCATGATCACGTGCACGCCATGGTCACCGTTGGCCCGGGCCACGGCGTCGGCCAGCTCCCGCGGCAGCTCGTCGTCGATGGCGTTGAGCACCTCGGGGCGGTTCAGGGTGATGCGGCCGATGCGGCCGTCTTTCTCGTAGAGCACCTTGGACATCGGACACCTTGTCAATAACATTGTTACGGATGTAACGCTGTTATAATTACAGGTGTCCAACACGGTCACAACCTGTCAGAAAAGACAGTGTAATCAGCGGCTCCTCGATCCCGGGGCACCCCCGGGCGGGGCTAGTAATAGCCCGCCGGCGTGCCTGCGGCCGTGTGCGCCTGGCCGGCGTCCCGGGGAGGGCAGGGGTGCAGCGTTGCGGCGGTGGCTTCTGCCCACGTTGCGGTCTCGGCGATCTGATTGAAGGTGTTCAGGTGGAACCCCGCCAGTGCGGGCGCCAGGGGGCCGTCGAATGCCGGCACCAGCGCCTCGGCCAGGGCGTCGGGCCGGTAGGTGCTGCCGCCCAGCAGTCGCGATGCCAGCCCGGCCTGCCGCCGCAGCACACGGGTGGAGGCACCGAGGCCGATGCGCATGGCCAGGCCCATCAGTTTCATCCGGTCGATGACGCCGGGCAGGCCCATGTAGACCGGCAGCCGCAGTCCGCGATCGTGCTGGTCCGCGAGCCACGACAGAATCGTGTCCGCATCGAAACAGATCTGGGTGACGGTGTAGTCCGCCAGCGCGTTCTTCACGTCCAGCGCCGCCTGCATCTGCTCCGGCGGAATGGTGGCGTGGGGCTCGGGGTAGGAGGGCACGCCGATCCGCCGCGGGCGGCGTGACAGGGTATCCAGGTCCTCCAGCAGCTCGCGACCGCCCGGATAGGGGCCCGCGGGCGAGGGTGCATCACCGCCGACGATGAACACGTCGTCCAGTCCGGCCGCGGCCAGGCGATCAAGGATACGCTGCAGGTCGCTGCGGCTGGTGACCAGGCGTGCGGCCACATGGGGGATGGCGTGAAAACCGGCGGCCGCCAGTCGCTCGGCCAGGTCCAGGGAGGCGTCAATGCCGTGCTTTGGCGAGCAGGTGACGGTCACGGTCGCGCCCCGGGGCAGGTGGGACGCCTGCTCCATCACGCCCGTGAGCGGGATCAACTCGTACCGGGGGCTGGCCAGCGCTTCCGCGCCCCGCGGTGTTGTCGCCACTGCCGTCGTTGCCTGCCACATGCCGTCATCCTCCCGGTCCGGAACCTTGATTGACGGTATGCAATCTAGCGCCGGGCGCCGCCGGTCATCCCCCTGCGGACGACAGCCAGTTAGCCGTGGGCGCCATGGAGGCGGGTGGTGTCGCGCCCGGTAAACCGGGTGTCGCGGCGCCTGTCGCAGGAAGGTAAACCGTGTTCGCCGCGGGACAGCGGGGCGGCTTCCGGCTTGTCTACCGTAAGTCCAGACGCTACCGCCCCGTGTCGGCGGCAGCGCCCCGCAGAGTGACTGGCTTCGGCCGGGAGGGCGTCATGGCATCCGTGCAGACCATCCCCGTGGAAATCGACGAGTCCTCCGGTGAGTGGCGCCTCAACGGAACCCCCGTGCTGGTGCTGCCGCGGGAGGACATGGCCCAGCTCCAGGGCACCGTGGCCGGCAGCCCGGCGGAGTCCGCCTGGCAGGCGGTGGCCCGGCGCTCCGCGCGTCAGTGGTGCGAGGCGGAGGCCGCCCGTTCCGGCGCCGACGCGGCCACCGTGTTTGCCCGCTACCTGGACAGTCTCGGTCAGCGTGGCTGGGGGCGGTTCGAGCTGCTGTACTGCCGCCCCGGTGACTGTGGTGCCGCCATTCGTGTCCACAATTCGCCGTTCACCGTCGCCGGCGCGCGGGGCCCGCGAACCTGCCGGACGTTCCTGGCCTGGTTTGAAGGGGCCATGGGCTGGGCATGTGATGACCCGGATCTCTTCGCCATCGCCGAGGAGCGGGCCTGTACCGCCAGCGGCGCCGAGGCGTGTGAGTTCGTGGTGCGGCCCGGCGTCGCCTCGGACGACGACTGAACACCTCACGTTTCACCCGCAGCCCGGGAGTCAGGTCATGCAGCGCTACTCGGCCCTCAATATCGCCCGCCACGCCGCCAGCGGCCACCGTCACTGGGAGCCCGCCTGGCGCCAGGCGGCCCCCCGGCGGCGCTACCGTGTGCTGATCGTCGGGGGCGGCGGGCACGGCCTGGCCACGGCCTATTACCTGGCAAAGGAGCACGGCATCACCGACGTCGCCGTGCTGGAGAAGGGCTGGATCGGCGGTGGCAACACCGCGCGTAACACCACCATCGTGCGTTCCAACTACCTGTGGAGCGCCTCCGCCGCTCTGTACGAGAAGTCCATGAAGCTCTGGGAGGGGCTGTCGGCGGATATCAATTTCAACGTCATGTTCAGCCAGCGCGGCGTGCTCAACCTGGGCCATACCCTGCAGGATATGCGCGACATCCGCCGGCGCGTGAATGCCAATCGCCTGAACGGGATCGATGGCGAGGTGCTGGACCAGGACGGGGTGAAGGCGCGGGTGCCGTTCATCAACACCAGCGCCGACATCCGCTTTCCGGTGCTGGGTGCCTCGTGGCAGCCCCGCGCCGGCATCGCCCGGCACGACGCCGTCGCTTGGGGTTTCGCCCGTGCCGCGGACAGCCTCGGTGTGGACGTGGTGGAGAACTGCGAGGTTACCGGCATCCGGCGCGAGAACGGTGCAGTGGTTGGCGTGGACACATCCCGCGGTCCCATCGACGCGGACCGGGTGGGCGTGGTGGTGGCCGGCCATGCGGGCGTGCTCGCGGAGATGGCCGGCTTCCGGCTGCCCATCGAGAGCCACCCGCTGCAGGCGCTGGTCTCCGAGCCCATCAAACCGATTCTCGACACGGTGGTCATGTCCAACGCCATCCACGTCTACGTCAGCCAGTCCGACAAGGGCGAGCTGGTGATCGGCGCGGGTATCGACGCCTACAACGGCTACGGCCAGCGCGGCAGCGTCCAGACCATCGAGCACTTCCTGGCGGCGCTGGTGGAGCTCTACCCGATCTTCAGCCGCATGCGGCTGCTGCGTCACTGGGGCGGCATCGTGGATACCTGCCCGGACGCCTCGCCCATTATCGGCAAGACGCCGGTGGGCGGGCTGTTCTTCAACTGCGGCTGGGGCACCGGCGGCTTCAAGGCGACGCCGGGGTCGGGCTGGGCCTTCGCCCATACGCTGGCCACCGGCGAGCCACACGCAATCAACGCGCCCTTTGGCCTGGACCGGTTCGAGACCGGGGCGCTGGTGGACGAACACGGCGCGGCGGCGGTGGCGCATTGATCCGAAACCCGGGCCGGAGCCGTAGGAGCGACGTGAGTCGCGACCTGGCCCTCGATCGCGACTTACGTCGCTCCTACAAGATTTCTGTGGAGAGACCCCCATGCTACTGATCCCATGCCCCTGGTGCGGTCCCCGCGACGAGAGCGAGTTCAGCTACGGTGGCGAGGCCCACATCCTCCGGCCGCGTGAGCCCGAGTCCCTGTCGGACGCGGAATGGGCGGATTACCAGTTCATGCGCACCAACACCTGTGGCTGGCACCGGGAGCAGTGGCTGCACGCCCACGGCTGCCGGCGCTGGTTCAACGTCGAGCGCAACACGGCCACTTATGCCATCCACGCGGCGTACCGTATCGGTGACACGCCGCCCGCGCGGGAGCAGGCATCATGAATCAGCCGCGCCGTCTGGCCCAGGGAGGCCTCGTCGATCGTGGTGAACCACTGCGGTTCGTCTTTGACGGCCGTGAGCTGGAGGGCTATGCCGGCGACACGCTGGCGTCGGCGCTGCTCGCCAACGGCATCAGCGTGGTCAACCGCAGCATCAAGCTGCACCGGCCCCGTGGCATCGTCGGCCATGGCCCGGAGGAGCCCAACGCCCTGCTGCAGATCGACCGTGGCGCAGTCACGCTGCCCGACCGGCGTGCGACCCAGACCGAGCTCTACGACGGACTGGAGGCGCGACCCGCCGTAGGCCGGCCGGAGCGGGATCCGGGCGCGGCCATGGGGGCGTTGTCGCCGTTCATGCCGGCGGGGTTCTACTACAAGACGTTCATGTCGCCCCAGGGCTGGTGGGAGCGGTATGAACAGGTGATCCGCCCGGCAGCGGGGTTCGGGTACGCCCCGGACGGGCCGGACCCGGACGTGTACGACCGCCGCAACGCCCATTGCGACGTGCTGGTGGCCGGCGGCGGCCCGGCCGGCTTGCAGGCCGCACTGACCGCGGCCCGGGCCGGTGCCCGGGTGATTCTCGCGGACGAGCAGGCGTGTTTCGGTGGCCATCTGCTTGCCAGCCGGGCGCAGATCGGTGATGCCCATGCGGCGGACTGGGTTGCCCGCGCGGTGGCGGAACTCGCGGACATGCCCGAGGTGACGCTGCTCCCGCGCACGGCGGTGTTCGGCAATTACGACCATGGATTCGCCGGGCTGGTGGAACGCCTGAACGATCACCTGCCACCCGGTGAGCGCGCTGGCCCGCGCGAACGCTACTGGCGTGTGCGCGCCCGGCAGATGGTGATCGCCGCCGGGGCCATCGAGCGGCCCATCGTGTTCGGCAACAACGACCGCCCGGGCGTGATGACGGCCTCCGCCGTGACCACCTACATCCGCCGCTACGGCGTGTGCCCGGGCCAGCGGGCGGTGGTGTTCGCCAATAACGACTCCGCCTACGCTGCCGTGGAGGCCCTGCAGGGGGCCGGGGCATCAGTGGTGGTTGCCGACGCCCGGGAGGAGGGCAGCGGCGTTGCCCTGGCCGCGCGCGCGGCCGGTGTGGACGTCCGCCTGGGCAGCGCCGTGCTGAGTGCGCACGGGCGCAAGCATGTCACCGCAGCGACCATCGGCGACCTGGCGCGTCAGGGGCAGCAGCGCGTGCCGTGTGACCTGATCGCCGTCTCCGGCGGCTGGAATCCGGCGGTGCACCTGCACTCACACATTCGCGGCCCGCTGCGCTTCGATCACGACCTGGCGACGCTGCTGCCGGCAGCGGGGCCGGAGCATGTACGCTCCGCCGGTGCGGCGGACGGGGTGTTCTCCCTTGCCGAGGTGCTTGCCAACGGCGCCGAGGCGGGGGCGACGGCCGCCGCGGCCCTGGGCTTCGAGCCGGCCATGGCCGAGACGCCGTCTGTCCATGACGACGACCCGGCTCCGGGTGCGTTGCGGGTCCTCTGGCGCGCCCCCGCCCCGTCGGCAGGCAAACTGCCGGCGTTCGTGGATCTGCAGAACGACGTCAAGACCTCTGACCTGGAGCTGGCCGTGCGTGAAGGCTACCGCTCCATCGAGCACGTCAAGCGCTACAGCATCATGGGGTTCGGCACGGACCAGGGGCGTCTGGGGAACATCGTCGGCTCCGGTATCGTCGCGGAACTCCTGGGTGAGAACGTGGAGGCCGTGGGCACCACCACCTTCCGCCCCGCCTGGACACCGGTGACCTACGGCGCGCTCGTGGGTGAAGAGCTGGGGGCGCTGTTCCAGCCCGAGCGCACCACGCCCATGCATGACTGGCACGTGGCCCGGGGTGCGCTGTTCGAGGACGTGGGGCAGTGGAAGCGCGCCTGGTACTACCCGCAAGCCGGTGAATCCATGGACGAGGCCGTGCGGCGCGAGTGCCTCGCCACCCAGCGCGGCATCGGTGCGCTGGACTACTCCACCCTGGGCAAGATCGACATCCAGGGGCCGGATGCCGTCACGCTGCTGGAGCGCGTCTACACCAACAACTGGCGCAGGCTCGCGGTGGGGCGGTGCCGGTACGGCATCATGCTGGACGAGAACGGGACGGTCCTGGACGACGGCGTCACCGCCCGGCTCGGCGAGCACCACTACCTGATGTACACCACCACCGGTGGCGCCGCCACGGTGATGGGGTGGCTGGAGCGCTGGCTGCAGACGGAGTGGCCGGAGCTGGATGTATATCTCACCTCGGTGACCGACCAGTGGGCGATCATGTCCCTGGCCGGGCCGTACAGCCGCGATCTGCTGCGGGATCTCGGCACCGACATCGACCTGGATCCGCAGGCGTTCCCGTTCATGGCGGTGCGCGAGGGGCACGTGGCCGGTGTGCCGGCCCGGGTGCAGCGCGCCAGCTTCAGCGGCGAGCTGACCTTCGAGATCAGTGTGCCGGCGGACCACGGGCTGTTCCTCTGGGAGGGCGCGTTCGCCCTGGGCGAGCGGTACGGCATCACCCCCTACGGCACCGAGGCCATGCACGTGCTGCGTGCCGAGATGGGGTTCATCATCGTCGGCCAGGACACCGACGGCGCCGTGAGCCCGCTGGATCTTGGCATGCAGGGGGTGATCAGCGATCGCAAGGACTGTCTCGGCAAGCGCTCGCTGAGCCGCCCGGATTTCCGCCGCGACGACCGTCCGCAGCTGGTGGGGCTGACGCCGGACGACCCGGAGGTGGTCGTCCCGGAAGGCGCCCAGCTCGTACACGACCCGGATCAGTCAACGCCGGTGCCGCTGGAAGGGTGGGTGACCTCCAGCTACTACGGCGCCCGCATCGGCCATAGCTTCGCCCTGGCCATGGTCAACGGCGGCCGCGCGCGCCATGGCGAACGGCTGACGGCGTGGGATCTGGACGCCGGCCCCATCGCGGTCACCGTGACCGCTCCGTCCTTCTACCAGCCGCCCCAGGAGTAGCGCCATGACCGACGTACCGGCCCGCTCACCGTTGACCGACCCGGACCTGCCGGCGTTCGCAGGCGTGGCGTTGCGATCCGTCGTGCCCGCAGACATTCTCAACCTCCGCGGCAACGCCGACGAACCGGCGTTCGTGGATGCGGTGACCTCGGCGCTGGGGTGTCCGCCCCCGGTCACGCCCAACACCTGGGCGGCCGGGGAGGGGCTGCAACTGCTGTGGGCGGGCCCGGACGAGTGGCTGGCGGTGGTCGAACCCCATGGACCGGCCGGCCGCCTGGAGGCGGTTCGCGGGGCGCTGGGCACCACCCGGGGGGCGGTGACGGCGCTGGGCGCGGGGTACGCCATGCTCGAACTCACCGGTGAGCGCAGCCGTGCGGTGCTCGCCCGGGGTACGCCGCTGGATCTTCACGCGCGGGAGTTCGCAGCCGGCCAGTGTGCCCAGACCCGTCTCGGGCATGGCACGGTCGTGCTCTGGGCGCTGGACGGAGCGCCCACGTTCCGGCTGTTGATCCGCCGCAGCATGGCCGGCTACCTGCGCGACTGGCTCACCGCCGTGGCGCGGCGGACGGAGTCCCGTGACGGCGCCGCGTCTACTCCGCCTCCTCCAGGGGCGTGAACTCCGAATCGGCGGACACGGGTTCGGGGTTTGAAACCAGCGCCGCGGGTTGCTGCGCGTGCAACGGCGCCGCCCCGGCGACCAGGCGCTGGCGCCGCAGCCGACGCTCTTCAGAGGGCGAGCGACCCTGGCGCTCGTGGTAGCACTTGGTGAAGTGCGGAGGCGATACGAAACCGCACGCCAGCGCCACGTCGGTAATGGGCATCTCCGTTTGCAGCAGTAGCTGGCGGGCGCGCGCCAGGCGCAGATCCATGTAGTAGCGCGTCGGCGGGCAACCCAGGTGGCGCTGGAACAGCCGCTCCAGCTGTCGCCGGGACAGGCGTGCATGGGAGGCCAGTTCGTCCAGGGTCAGGGGCTCGTGGAGATTGGCCTCCATCAGCGTGACCACTTCCACCAGTTTCGGTTGACTGGTACCCAGGCGCACCTTCAGCGGCGTGCGCTGGCGTTCGGTGAAATCGCGGATGCGCTCGTGCAGGAACTCTTCGGCGATGCGCTCCGCCAGATCCGCGCCATGCTCCCGGGCGATCAGCGTGAGCATCATGTCCAGGGGGGCGACACCGCCGGAGCAGGTGTAGCGATCACGGTCCAGCACGAACAGCTCGGAGCAGAACTCCACGTCCGGGAACAGCAGCGCTTCGTGAATGCTTGAGATGTGTTCCCAGTGCAGGGTGCACCGGTAGCCATTCAGCACCCCTGCGCGTGCCAGGATGTAGCCGCCGGTGCACACCGAGCCCAGGGGTACATGACGGCGGGCGAGCCGGCTCAGCCACGCCAGGGTGTCGCGGTCGATGTGTTCCTGCACGTCCACGCCGCTGCACACCAGCGCCATGTCGAGGCCCAGGTCCAGCGCCTCGCGCAACCCGGTCTCGGGCGTGACCGACAGTCCGTTGCTCGCCGCCACCGGCTCGCCGGTGCGGCTGATCATGTGCCAGGAATAAAGGGGTTTCTCGGTGAGCTGGTTGGCCATGCGCAACGGCTCCAGTGCCGACGAGAAGGCCATCTGCGAGAAACCGGGAATCATCAGAAAGCCGATCCGCCGGGGCGTGCTGGTGACACTGCCGCGATCCGTGGTGTTCATTGCAACCCTTCCTCCTTCTTCCGTCCGCCATGATCGGCTTTTCTGTTCGCGTAGCGTTTTTATCCCCCAGCGACGGCAGGATCGCTTTCCCAGGAACGTCTCCGGCTTTCCGCAAAGCGTCTCGAATCAGAATAAACCGTTTTTTGAATCGCTGTTAAGTCGTCAATCTAAAACGGGTTGTCGTGCAGAAACCCTTGAATGACGCCTGCAGGACACTCATCGCCCATCCGGGCCGCAATAATGCCATCACAAGTCGTGATCAACGCCCGTCAAGAGCAGGAGGAACCATGGCAACGAGCGTGAAAGAGGTGGAAGCGGCGGTCGCGGATGTGCTGCCCAGCAACCTGGAGATTGCGCGGCACACGCCGAGGCGGCCCATTGGTGAGATCGCAGCCGCCATGGGGCTGGACCAGGATTACGTGGAGCCCTACGGCCACGATGTCGCCAAGATCGACCTGACCGCCATGCACGCCCTGGCGGATCGACCGCGGGGCAAGTACGTGGTGGTCTCCGCCATTACGCCGACGCCGCTCGGGGAAGGCAAGACCACCACCTCGATCGGGCTGGCCCAGGGTTTCCACCATATCGCCCGCTCGGCGGCCGTGGCGCTGCGCCAGCCCTCCATGGGCCCCACCCTTGGCATCAAGGGCGGCGCAGCCGGTGGCGGCTACAGCCAGGTCATCCCCATGGAGCGGATCAACCTCCACCTCACGGGGGACATTCACGCCGTGTCGTCGGCGCACAACCTGCTCTCGGCGATGATCGACAACCACCTGCACCACCGGCGGGGGGTGGACCTGGATCCGCAGCAGATCAGCTGGAAGCGGACCATGGACATCAACGACCGCGCCCTGCGCAACATCGTCACCGGCCTGGGCTCCAGCGCCGACGGATTCACCCGCCAGAGCAGTTTCGAGATCACCGCTGCGTCCGAGGTCATGGCCATTCTCGCCCTGGCGCATTCGCTGAGTGACCTGCGGGCCCGGCTGGGCCGGATCGTGGTGGGGTACACCCGCAGCCATCAGCCGGTCACCGCCGAGGACATCGGTGCTGCCGGTGCCATGACGGCGCTGCTCAAGGACGCACTCAAGCCCAACCTGCTGCAGACCCTGGAGCATACGCCGGCGCTCATGCATGCCGGGCCGTTCGGCAACATTGCCCATGGCAACTCGTCGATCGTTGCCGACCGCATCGCGCTGCGCACCAGCGACTACCTCATCACCGAAGCCGGTTTCGGTGCCGACATGGGCGCGGAGCGGTTCTTCAACATCAAGTGCCGGGCCTCCGGCATGGTTCCGGACGCGGCGGTGCTTGTCGCCACCGTGCGCGGTCTGAAATTCCACTCCGGGCGCTTCCGGGTCGTCCCGGGGCGGCCGTTGCCGGAGGAGATGACCGCGGAGAATCCCGACGACGTCTACGCCGGCGCCGACAACCTGCGCAAGCAGATCGACAACATCCGTGCTCACGGCATTGCGCCGGTGGTGGCCATCAATGTCTTCCCGACGGACTACGCCTCCGAGCACGAGGCCATCCGCGACGTGGCCGAGCAGGCCGGCGCCCGGGTGGCGCTGTGCACCCACGTGCGTGACGGCGGGGCCGGTGCCGCGGAGCTGGCGGAGGCCGTGGCGGCGGCCGCGGAGGAGCCGAACCGCTTCGAGTACCTGTATCCGGACGACATGCACCTGGATGACAAGATCAAGCGCATCGCCACGCGCATCTACGGGGCGGGCGGCGTCGAGTTCAGCGCCGAGGCGCGCAGGCAGATCGACAGTTACCAGTACCAGGGGTATGGCGACCTGCCCGTGTGCATTGCCAAGACGCATCTCTCCCTGTCGGCCGACGCCGGCAAGCAGGGGGCGCCCACGGGTTGGGTGCTGCCGGTGCGCGAAGTGCGGTTGTCCGCCGGAGCCGGTTTCGTCTACGCCCTGTGCGGCGAGATGCGCACCATGCCGGGCCTGGGTACGGACCCGGCAGCCGCCCACATCGACATCGACGAGAACGAGCAGATCGTCGGCCTGTTCTGAACGGCCGTTCACCGGTGGTCGCACGGCCACCGGAGGGTTACCATGTCACGACCCACCGCGGGGCCTGCGGTGGGTCGTTTCGTTTGGGGGCAGGCAATGAAGATTCTGGTCACCGGCGCAGCCGGTTTCATCGGCTTTCACGTGGCGCAGCGGCTGCTCACGCGCGGCGATACCGTGGTGGGGCTGGACAACCTCAACGACTACTACGATGTCAGCCTCAAGGAAGCGCGGCTCGCGCACCTGCAGGGCCACGACCGGTTCCGGTTCGTACACCTGGACGTGGCCGACGGCCCGGGCATGGCCGCGCTGTTTCGTCACGGTGGCTTCGACCGGGTGATTCACCTGGCCGCCCAGGCCGGCGTGCGGTATTCGCTGGAGAACCCGCACGCCTACGTGGATAGCAACGTGGTCGGCTTCATGAACGTGCTCGAGGCCTGCCGTGAGGCCGGTGTGGAGCACCTGGTCTACGCTTCCACCAGCTCCGTCTACGGCGCCAACACCGCCATGCCGTTCTCGGTGCACCAGAACGTGGATCACCCGCTGTCCATGTATGCCGCCACCAAGAAGGCCAACGAGCTCATGGCCCATACCTACGCCCACCTGCACGGGCTACCGGTGACCGGTCTGCGCTTTTTCACCGTCTACGGCCCCTGGGGTCGGCCCGACATGGCGCTGTTCAAGTTCACCAAAGCGATCCTGGCGGGCGAGCCCATCGACGTCTACAACTACGGCGACCATCGCCGCGATTTCACCTACGTGGACGACATTGCCGAGGGCGTGGTCCGTGCCACCGACCACGTGGCCGCCCCGGATCCGCAGTGGTCGGGCGACGCGCCCGATCCCGCGTCCAGCGCGGCGCCCTACCGGCTCTACAACATCGGCAACAACCGGCCGGTGGAGCTGATGCGCTATATCCAGGTGCTCGAGGAGTGCCTGGGCCGTGAAGCCGACAAGAACCTGCTGCCCATGCAGCAGGGCGATGTGCCCGACACCTGGGCGGATGCCGAGGAGCTGGTGCGGGATGTGGGTTATCGGCCGGACACGCCGGTGGAAGAGGGCGTGAAACGGTTCGTGGCCTGGTACCGGGATTACTACAGGGTTTGATAAGGAACGGGACGCCATGAAGATCACGATTTTCGGCAGTGGCTATGTGGGGCTGGTCACCGGCACCTGCCTGGCGGAAACGGGCAACGACGTCCTCTGCGTGGACGTGAACGCGGACCGGGTGGCGCGGCTCAACCGCGGCGAGGTGCCCATCTACGAGCCGGGGCTGGACGACATGATCGCCGCCAACCGCAACGCCGGACGCCTGCGGTTCACCACCGACGTGGCCGAGGCCGTTGGCCACGGGCTGCTGCAGTTCATCGCCGTGGGTACACCCTCGGAGGAAGACGGCTCCGCCGATCTGCAGTACGTGCTGCAGGTGGCGAAGAGCATCGGCGAGCACATGGACGGTTACCGGGTGGTCGTGGACAAGTCCACGGTGCCCGTCGGCACCGCCGACCGCGTGCGCGCCGTGCTCTCGGAGCAGCTCGCTGCCCGGGGCATGGATGTGCCCTACGCGGTGGTCTCCAACCCGGAGTTCCTCAAGGAAGGGGCCGCCATCAACGACTTCATGAAGCCCGACCGCGTGGTGGTCGGCAGCGACGACGGGCGTGCCACGCAGCTCATGCGCGATCTCTACGCGCCGTTCGGGCGCAAGCAGGAGAAGGTGCTGGTCATGGACGTGCGCTCGGCGGAGCTGACCAAGTACGCCGCCAACGCCATGCTCGCCACCAAGATCAGTTTCATGAACGAACTGGCCGGGCTGGCCGAGCGGCTGGGCGCGGATATCGAATCCGTGCGCCACGGTATCGGCTCCGATCCCCGTATCGGCTACCACTTCATCTACCCGGGCTGCGGCTACGGCGGCTCCTGCTTCCCCAAGGACGTCAAGGCGCTGGCCGGCACCGCCCGCGAGGTGGATTACCAGCCCCTGATCCTGGACGCCGTGGAGGCCGTGAACGCGCGCCAGAAGACCGTGCTGTTCCAGCGCCTGTACGAGCATTTCCACGGCCACCTGGAAGGCCGCACCATCGCGTTGTGGGGGCTGGCGTTCAAGCCCAACACCGACGACATGCGCGAGGCGCCCAGCCGCACGCTCATGGAGGCGCTGTGGCAGGCCGGCGCAAGGGTGCGCGCGTTCGATCCGGAAGCCATGGATGAGACCCGCCACCTCTACGGGGAGCGTGACGACCTGGCGCTGTGCGACTCCGCCTACGACACCCTGGAGGGGGCTGATGCGCTGGTGCTGTGCACCGAGTGGCAGCAGTTCCGCAGCCCGGATTTCGATCGCATCAAGGCGGCGCTGAAGCAGCCTGTACTGGTGGACGGGCGCAACGTGTACGACCCGAAGCGCATGGTGGATGCGGGCTTCACGTACTACGCCATCGGCCGGGGCGAGAGCGTGCGGACATTCAACTGACCGTATTCCTTTTATATCTGACTGTATGACCAATCATTCCTTTGTCTTCTAAGGAAGGGCGGGTACAGTTCAGCGCTTTGCGATCAGAGGAGTAGCCTGCCTTGGGATGGGAGGCGTGGTTGACTGTTGCCGTCGTCGTCGGCGTGCTGGGGACGCTGATCCTCACGCGAATGGCGGCGGATATGGTCTTCCTTGGCGGACTGACCATCCTGCTGCTGGCAGGGGTTCTGGATCCGTCGGAGGCCTTCCGCGGGCTTGCGAACCAGGGCCTGATCACCGTTGCAGTGCTCTACGTGGTGGTCTCCGGTCTGCAGGAGACCGGGGGCATTCACTGGGTGGTGCAGCGCCTGCTGGGGCGGCCGCGATCCCTGGCCCACGCCCAGGTGAAGCTCATGACGCCGGTGGCGTTCATGAGTGCGTTCCTCAACAACACGCCGGTGGTGGCCATGCTCATCCCGGCGGTGAACGAGTGGGCACGCAAGTTCGGCCTGTCCAACTCCAAGCTGATGATCCCCCTCAGCTACGCGGCGATTCTCGGCGGCACCTGCACCCTCATCGGCACCAGTACCAACCTGGTGGTCAACGGCCTCGTGACCGAGCGCACCGGCGAGGGCATGCGCATGTTCGACCTCGCCTGGGTCGGTGTGCCCGTGGCGGTGGTGGGGCTTGCATTCATTCTGCTCACCACGCGCTGGCTGCTGCCCGAGCGCCAACCCGCCATGAGCCGCATGAGCGACCCGCGCGAGTACAGTGTGGAAATGCTGGTGGACACGGACGGCCCGCTGGTGGGCAAGTCCATCGAGAGCGCCGGCCTGCGCCACCTCTCCGGCATGTTCCTGGCCGAGATCGACCGCAACGGCTCGGTACTGCCGGCGGTGTCGCCGCGGGAGAAGCTCCAGTCGGGGGACCGTCTGGTGTTCGTCGGCGTGGTGGAGTCGGTGGTGGAGCTGCAGAAGATCCGCGGCTTGACGCCGGCAACGGAGCAGGTGTTCAAGCTCGAGGGGCTGCGTTCCCAGCGCATCATGATCGAGGCGGTGGTCTCGGGCAGCTGTCCGGTGGTGGGCAAGACCATCCGCGATGGCCGCTTCCGTTCCCGGTACAATGCCGTGGTCATCGCCGTGGCGCGCAACGGCGAGCGGTTGGGCGGCAAGATCGGTGACATCGTCATTCAGCCCGGCGACACCCTGCTGCTGGAGGCCCGCCAGTCGTTCGTGGACCAGCAGCGCAACAGCCGCGACTTCTTCCTGGTGAGCCAGGTGGAGGATTCGTCGCCGCCGCGCCACGAGCGCGCACCGCTGGCCATCGGGCTGTTGGGCGTCATGGTGGTCACCGCCGGGTTCGGCTGGCTGAGTATGCTGGAGGCGGCGCTGCTGGCGGCCGCCGGGATGCTCGTCACCGGCTGCTGCACGGTGGAGACCGCCCGGCGCAACATCGACTGGTCCGTGCTGCTGGTGATCGCCGCCGCCTTCGGCCTGGGCGCCGCCATGGACCAGACCGGCGTCGCGCTGGCCACGGCGCAGACGGTCATGGGGTTCGTGGGTGATGCGCCGCTGCTGAATCTGGCGGCGATCTACCTGCTCACGGCCGGTTTCACGGCGGTGATTACCAACAACGCCGCCGCGCTGCTGATGTTTCCCATCGCGTTCGCGGTGTCGTCGGATCTGGGCGTGAGCGTCATGCCCTTCGTGGTGGCGATCATGCTGGCGGCGTCCGCCAGTTTCGCCACGCCCATCGGCTACCAGACCAACCTGATGGTCTACGGGCCCGGGGGCTATCATTTTTCGGACTTTCTGCGCCTCGGGCTGCCGCTCAACCTGGTGACGGCGCTGGTGGCGATTCTGGTCATCCCGCTGGTGTGGGGATTCTGACCCCCGCGGGACCCTGATTCATACTTGCACGACGGAATAAAGAGGACACGGTTCATGAGTGACGCATCGAAAGACCTGACGCCGCCCCACGGCGGCACCCTGAAAGAGCTGCTGGTGGATTCGGACCGCGCGGCCGCACTGCGCGAGGAAGCGCGCGACCTGCCATCCTGGGATCTCACCGAGCGCCAGGTGTGCGATATCGAGCTGTTGCTCAATGGTGGCTTCTCGCCGCTGGACGGCTTCCTGCGCGAGGCCGATTACAACGCCGTGTGTGCCGACATGCGCCTGGCGGACGGCACCCTCTGGCCGATCCCGATCAACCTGGACGTCACCGAGGAGTTTGCCGGCAGCCTCAAGGCCGGCGCCCGCATCGCCCTGCGCCATCCCGAGGGCATGGTGCTCGCCATCATGACCGTCGAGGACAGCTACCGCCCGGACGTCCGCAAGCAGGCGGAGCAGGTCTACGGCGCGGCCGATGAGGCGCATCCGGAGGTCTTTCGCCTGTTCCACCAGACCAATCCGGTCTACCTGGGTGGCCCGCTGGAGGGCATCGAGCTGCCGCCGCACCACACCTTCAAGCACCTGCGCCACACGCCGCGGGAGCTGCGCGAGTGGTTCGCCAAGATGGGCTGGAACAACGTGGTCGCCTTCCAGACCCGCAACCCCATGCACCGGGCGCACGTGGAGCTGGCGAAGCGCGCATCGCAGAAGGGCGAGGCCAACCTGCTGATCCACCCCGTGGTGGGCATGACCAAGCCGGGTGACGTGGACTACTTCGTGCGCGTGCGCTGCTACCAGGAAGTGGTCAAGCACTTCCCCGAGCAGACCACCCAGCTCAGCCTGCTGCCGCTGGCCATGCGCATGGGCGGCCCGCGCGAGGCCGTGTGGCACGCCATCATCCGCAAGAACCACGGGTGCACGCGGTTCATCGTCGGCCGCGACCACGCCGGCCCGGGCAAGAATAGCGCCGGCGAGGACTTCTACGGCCCCTACGACGCCCAGGAGCTGGTGCGCAAGTACCAGGACGAGCTGGGCATCGTCATGCAGCCGTTCGAGGAGATGGTCTACGTGGAGGACATGGCGCAGTACGTCCCGCGCTCGGAGGTGCCCGAGGACGCCCGCGTCCTGAACATCTCCGGCACCGAGCTGCGCCGCCGGCTGAAAGAAGGGCTGGAGCTGCCGGACTGGTTCTCCTACCCCGAGGTCATCACCAAGCTGCGGCAGGCCTTCCCGCCGAAGCGCCAGCAGGGGTTCACGGTGTTCTTCACCGGCCTGTCGGGGTCGGGCAAGTCCACCATCGCCAACGTGGTCATGGCCAAGCTCATGGAGCACGGCACGCGGCCGGTGACCATGCTCGACGGGGACCTGGTGCGCAAGCACCTCTCCAGCGAGCTGGGCTTCTCCAAGGAGCACCGGGAGATCAACATCCGCCGCATCGGCTTTGTCGCCAGTGAGATCACCAAGAACGGCGGTGTCGCCATCTGCGCGCCCATCGCCCCCTACCGCGCCACGCGCCGGGAAGTGCGCGAGATGGTGAGCCAGGGCGGTGGTTTCATCGAGGTGTACGTGGCCACGCCGCTGGAAGTCTGCGAGGAACGCGACCGCAAGGGGCTGTACGCCAAGGCGCGCGCCGGGCAGATCAAGCAGTTCACCGGTATCGACGATCCCTACGAGGAGCCGGAGAACGCCGAGGTGGTCGTGGATACGTCCCGCTACTCCGCCGATGAGCTGGCCCAGCAGGTGATCCTGCACCTGGAGAAGCAGGGCTACATCGACCTGGACTGACCGACTACGGCGGGCGCAACCCGCAGGGTAGACCGTAGTGGACCGTAGGGTGGACCTTCAGGTCCACCATCGCGGAGACCCCTGGTGGACCTGAAGGTCCACCCTACGGGCCTACGGTCCACTATCCGACCATGGAGCGAGCATGACTCAACCCGATTTCGAGACCGTCGTTGCCATCGCCCGCCGCGCGGGCGATGCGATTCTCGCGGTCTACAATGGCCCCGACTTCGACGTGGAAACCAAGGACGATGACTCGCCGCTCACCGCGGCGGACCGGGCCGCCCACGCCATCATCGACCGCGAACTGCGGGCGCTCACGCCGGAGATCCCGGTGCTGTCCGAGGAGGGTGCCGACGTCCCCGCCGCCAAGCGCCAGCAGTGGCCGCGGTTCTGGCTGGTGGACCCGCTGGACGGCACCAAGGAGTTCATCAAGCGCAACGGTGAGTTCACCGTGAATATCGCGCTGGTGGAAGGCGGTCGCCCTGTCTGGGGCGTCATCCACGCCCCGGCGCTGGACACCACCTATGGGGGGGGAGTGGGTTCGGGTGCCTGGAAGCAGACCGGTGCCGACGGCGCGCGCGAGCCGCTGGCGGTGCGTACGCCCGATGACGGCCACGCCGTGGTCAAGAGCCGGTCCCACCCCAGCGGCGAGCTGGCGGCGTTCCTGGAGCGGATCACCGTCGCCGATGAAGTGCCCGTGGGCAGCTCGCTGAAGTTCTGTGTGGTGGCCGAGGGGCGGGCGACGCTCTATCCGCGCTTCGGGCCGACCATGGAGTGGGACACCGGCGCCGGCCAGGCCATCGTCGAGGCCGCCGGCGGGCGGGTGGTGATGGCGGAGGACGAAACCACGCCGCTCACCTACAACAAGGATGACCTGCGGAACGGGTTTTTCATCGTCTCGGCTTGATGGCCGGAAATCGCGACTGACGTCGCTCCTACGCGCCCGCGAAACCTGATGTAGGAGCGACGTCAGTCGCGACCCCCGAATTCTGCCACTTCACCCCCGGCTCTTCAGATACTCCGCAAACGCCGGCCCGAGCTCCGGGTGCTGGAGTCCGTACTCCACCGTGGCCTTCAGGTAGCCGAGCTTGCTGCCGCAGTCGTAGCGCCTGCCGGTGAACTCGTGCGCCAGCACCCGTTCGTGGCCCAGCAGGGTGGAGATGGCATCGGTGAGCTGGATCTCGCCCTTGGCGTCCGGGGGTGTGTCACGGAGCAGGTCGAAGATGCGCGGTGTGAGCACGTAGCGCCCGACCACGGCGAGGTTGGAGGGCGCCTCCGCCGGGTCCGGCTTCTCGACGATGGCGTCCACCGCCGAGAGCCCGTCGGAGAAGTCCCGTGCGCTGACCACGCCGTAGCTGCCGGTCTCCTCCATGGGCACGCGCTCCACCCCCAGCAGCGAGCACTGGTGATCGTCGAACTCGCGCACCATCTGCGACATGACCTTCTCGCCCTGGCCGTCGATCAGGTCGTCGGCGAGGATGACCGCGAACGGCTCGTCGCCGACCACGGGCTGGGCGCAGAGCACCGCATGGCCCAGGCCGAGGGCCTCACCCTGGCGGATGTAGATGCAGTTCACGCCCTCCGGCACGGTGCTGCGCACCAGCTCCAGCATCTTGTGCTTCTGCTTGGCCTCCAGCTCCACTTCCAGCTCGTAAGCCTTGTCGAAGTGGTCCTCGATGGCGCGTTTGGTACGGCCCGTGACGAACACCAGCGTATCCGCGCCCGCCGCCACCGCCTCTTCCACGGCGTACTGGATCAGCGGCTTGTCCACCACCGGCAGCATCTCTTTCGGACTTGCCTTGGTGGCCGGCAGGAAGCGTGTGCCGAGGCCGGCCACGGGGAACACGGCCTTGCGAATGCGTTGGGTCATGAACGGGTCCTTCCCTTGCTCGGTGTTGAGGATTGGCTTGGAAAATAGAGCCTGGCGGCAGCCGGCGCAAGCCTAGCTGCGATGCCGGTGCAGGTACGCCAGCAGTCCGCGGGTGGAGGGGTCCGCATCGTCGGCATCGCGCTCGCCGGTGATGGCCGGCAGCAGCTCCCTGGCCAGCTTCTTGCCCAGCTCCACGCCCCACTGGTCGAACGGGTTGATGCCCCAGATCACGCTCTGCACGAAGACCTTGTGCTCGTACAGGGCCACCAGCTCCCCGAGGGTGCCCGGGTCCAGGCGGTCGAAGAGAATGGTGTTGCTGGGCTTGTTGCCCGGGTGCACCTTGTGTGGAATCGCCTGCTCGATCCGCTCCGGCGGCACACCCGCCGCCTCCATTTCGCGCCGCGCCTGGTCGGCGGTCTGCCCCTCCATCAGCGCCCGGGTCTGGGCGAAGCAGTTGGCCAGCGCCAGATCGTGGTGCTCCGGGTATTCCGCGGAGCCGTGCACCGGTGCCAGGAAGTCGGCCATGACGGGCCGCGTGCCCTGATGCAGGAGCTGATAGAAGGAGTGCTGTGCGTTGGGGCCCACTTCGCCCCAGACAATGGCGCCGGTGTCGTAGTCCACCGGCGTGCCGTCTCGGGTCACACACTTGCCGTTGCTCTCCATCTCCAGCTGCTGGAGATACGCCGGAAAGCGGTGCAGGCGGTGGTCGTAGGGCAGCACCACATGCCCCGGCGCACCCAGGAAATTGGTGTACCAGACGCCGAGCAGCCCCATCAGCACCGGCATGTTGTGGCGCCAGGGTGCGGTGCGGAAGTGCTGGTCCATGGCGTGAAAGCCGTCCAGCATCGCCTCGAAATTCTTCATGCCCACGGCAATGGCCAGGGGCAGCCCCACGGCGGAGGGCAGCGAGTAGCGGCCGCCGACCCAGTCCCAGATGCGGAACCGGTTCTCCTCGCGGATGCCGTACTCCGCCATGGCGGCGTCGTTGGACGACACGCCCAGGAAGTGCTGGCCGATGGCGTCCGTATCGGCGACCTGGCGCACGAACCAGTCCCGCGCCGTACGCGCGTTGGTCATGGTGTCCAGGGTGGTGAACGATTTCGACGAGATGATGAACAGGGTCGTCTTCGGGTTGACCCGCTCCAGCACGTCGGTGACGTGGACGCCGTCGATGCTGCTGACGAAGTGCATGCGAATGGCGTTGGTGCGGTAGGGGGCCAGTGCTTCCGTGGCCATGACGGCGCCCAGGTCGGAGCCGCCCACGCCCACGTTGACCACGTCGGTGATCACGCGACCGGTACAGCCGCGGTACTCGCCGCGGTGCAGGCGGTTGACGAACAGGCGCATGCGCGTGAGCTCGCGGTCCACATCCGGCATGACGTCGCGGCCGCCCACGTACATGGCGCCGTTGCCGCGGTTGCGCAGGGCCATGTGCATGGCCGCGCGGTTCTCGGTGCTGTTCACCGGCTCGCCGGTGAACAGGTGCTCGATCCACTCGCCAAGGCCGCAACGGGCCGCAAGGCCCGTGAGGTGCTCGAGGGTGTCGCCGGTGATCAGGTTCTTGGAGTAATCCAGAAACAGCCGGTCCGTCTCCATGCTCAGACGCTGATCGCGCTGGGGGTCCGCCTGGAACAGGTCACGGATGCGCTCGTTACGGATGAGCCCCGCGTGTGCGCAGAGCGTCTGCCACTCGGGCAGTCCGGTCAGGGAGGGGTGCGAGGCTTGGGAGTCCGCCATGGTCTGGGATGCCGCTGGATCGACTGTGTGTTGATTGCCGCCGCGGGTGCCCCCCGGCCGGGTTAAGCTGGGGACGTGCGCAGGCGCGTTTCCCAGTGGCGAAAGTGTACATCATGACGATCCTGAACGATCCCTCAACCGGTGCTTGCCATGCCTTCCGCCCTGGCACACAATCCCCGCGCATGATGTTGCTGTTGACCCGTCTTCGCTCTGCGTCGCCGCCGGTGCTGTTGTCGGCGCTGCTGGCGCTCGCCGCCGCGTCCCTGCCGGGCGCGCTCTCCGCCGATGAAGTCCCGCGCGTGGAAATGGATCCGCCCGAGTCGTCCGTGACCAGTCGGTGGGGCGTTGGCGTGGCCCATGGCGTGCAGTGGTACGCGGATGAGGATGACGGAAATGGTGAATCCGGCACGGTCAACGCCGTGCAGATCACGTATCGTGCGCTGCTGGACACCGAGCGCGAGGGGCGCTGGCTGTTCGAGCTCGGTTTCGAGCACGCGGTGTCCGGCGACCGGCCCGAGATCGCGCCGGGCCAGTTCCGGCGGGTGCGCTCCAACGGCGTGTTCTACCGGTTCAGCCGCTATTTCGGCAGCTCGCCGGTCTACGTAGGCGGGCGCGCCGGCATGAGCCGGGTGCGCGGCCCGGAAGACAAGAGCAATCTGGATCTGGTGCTCGGGTTGCAGGCGGGCGTGTCGCTGACATCCTGGCTGGATGCCGGCGTGGAAGCCGTGGCCGCTGCCCCCGGTGCCGACGGCGGACAGCCGGCCGACGTCCGTGGCGTCGTCACGGTGGCGTTCTGAGCGCGCGCCGTGCCATTCACTCTGGGAAGGTAACGCCATGACTTACTGTCTTGCGGCATCCGTGAATGCGGGTTTGGTGTTCGCCGCGGATTCGCGCACCAACGCCGGCCTGGATCACATCAACACCTACCCAAAGCTGCACCCCTTTGTCTGGGAAGGGGAGCGCGCGCTGGTTCTGCTCAGTGCCGGCAATCTGGCGACCACGCAGTCGGTGGTGGCGGAACTCCAGCGGGAATCGCAATCCGGCGGCCCGCTGTACGAGGCCCGCTATCTTGATGAGGCGGCCGAGTACGTGGGCCGACTCAGCCAGCGCGTCCAGTCCCGCCACACGCCGGAGGGGCCGGGTGCCAGCAGTGTCTCGCTGGAGGCCACGTTCATCCTGGGGGGGCAGATCGGTGACCAGGAGCCGGGGCTGTTCCTGGTCTATCCCCAGGGCAACTACATCACCTGCTCCGATGAACAGCCGTTCCTGCAGATCGGTGAAACCAAGTACGGCAAACCGATCCTCGACCGCATCATCGAGCCGTCCCTGTCACTGGAGGATGCCGCGCGGTGTGCGCTGGTCTCCATCGATTCGACCATGCGCAGCAATCTCTCCGTCGGGCCGCCCCTGGATCTCATGATCTACCAACGCGACTCCCTGGAGTTTCCCCGGGCGCTGCGCTACAAGCTGAACTCGCCGTACTTCGCCTCCATCCGCAAGCAGTGGGGCGACGGGCTGCGGCGGCTGTTCGACGAGCTGCCGCGGTTCGACTGGGAGAAGTAGCCGGAGCCGCGTCACTCCTCGCCCATGCCGGTGGCGTGAATGACCTGGTGGATGAACTCCAGCTTGCTGCACACCCCCGGGCTGAAGGTGAACGGGTAGGTGTCGGGCGCGCCGACGCTGCGGGCGAGGGCGTTCATGATCACCGTCAGCCGCATCCACTCGCCCAGCAGTTGCCGGAAGTCGGTGATGTTGTAGAGAAACCGCCGGTACTGCTCGTGTTCGGCGATGATCAGCCCCAGGTCGGCGGCGGTCTCCAGGGTGTCCCGCAGGTGCAGGTAGTGCGCCCAGGTCTCGGCCCAGTCCTCCCAGGGATGGGCGCTGGCATAACCGGAGATGAACGCCTCGCGCCAGTCGCTGCGCGGCTGCTCATGGTGCGCCTGCAGCGCGGCCCGGTAGTCGGCGCGCTCGTCGCCGAAGCGGCGGCGGAACTCGTCGTGCCAGCCACTCCCGGCAATGAGCCGCTCCCAGTAATAGTGCCCGCTCTCGTGGCGCAGATGGCCGAGCACCGTCCGGTAGGGCTCCGCCATGAGCACACGTGTGCGTTCGCGGTAATCGTCATCCGCCTCGGCGATGTTCAGGGTGATCACGCCGCCGGCGTGGCCGGTCATGACCAGCGCGTCACTGCTGGTGCTCGCCATGAACTCGAACGCCAGGCCGTGCTCCGGGTCCGCGTGGCGGTCGATCACGGGCAGCCGGAGGCGCAGCAGGCCGTAAACGAGGTAGCGTTTGGCCCGTTCGATGACTCGCCAGCGCCGGTTGTTGCCGTCTACCGCCAGGTCCGGAATCACCGTGGTCAGGCGGCAGGAACGGCAGAGATTGCCGTCGTCCCCGGCCTCGATCATCCAGTTGCAGCAGATGGCGGTCTTGCGGTTACCGCAGTCGCGCAGTGGCGGGGCCTGTTCGTTCTCGGCCAGACGCCACGCGCCGTCCGCGTCCGGTTCCAGCGGCGCCACCCGGATACTGCCCGGAATAAACCCCAGATGTCGCCCGCATGCCAGGCAGGAGGTGTTGTCGAAGAAAAGCCGGTTGCCGCAGATACAGGTTGCGTGTTGCATTCGCTCGCCGCTGTTGCCGAGTGGTGCCCCCTGGCCCGAGTCTACTCTGATTCGGGCCTTGATTGGGGCGTCCGCGGCGGGCTGTCGGCCCATTCATGGTCGCGGCCACGATGATCACTATTTGTGCACCTGATCACGGAGCAAGACCGCCTGGTCCCTCTAGACTGTCGCAAAACGGGAACAGACCACGCGGCCGCCACGATGTCGCGGGCTGAATGGGCAGGGGGCTCATATAATATGGATAGGTTGATGCTGGCCATGCGCCGGGGGCTGGGGCGTATCAGCCTCAAACCGGCGGGCTTTCGCGGACGGTCTTTTCGGAATGGAACATCCGGTCTCCTGGAGAGCACCGGTGGAGAGCAATCATGGGTGGAACTGAGAGAGGAAACGTTTCCGCTAAGGCGAAACTGGCGTTCGCAGCACTCGCCGCGGGGGCCCTGGCCTGGGCCGTTCTGATCGGCTCCAGCGCGGTGGCGGCGGAACCGGCCGATCAGATCAAGGTCTACAAGACCCCGGGGTGCGGCTGCTGTACGGCCTGGGAAGACTACCTGCGTGACGAGGGTTTCGAGGTGGTCTCCCGGGACGTCAACCAGCACGAGCTCAACGCCATCAAGCAGGAGCAGGGCCTGGGGCGCGAACTGGCGTCCTGTCATACTGCGTTCATCGGTGATTACGTCATCGAGGGGCATGTACCGGCGGAGGACATCCGGCGGCTCATCGAGGAGCGCCCCGACGTGGACGGCATTGCCGTCCCCGGGATGCCCGTCGGGTCCCCGGGCATGGAGATGGGGGACAGGCAGGATCCCTACGACGTGGTGACGTTTGTCGACGGCCGCAAGATGGATGTGTTTGCGAGTCATCACCAGTAACGTGCAGGCTGTGTAACGTTTCCTTAACGGTCGTTTCTGCGGTACAAATGCAGGATACGAACACAGGTGAGCTCCAGGGCGACTGAGGGAGGAGCCAATGGCAATCGCTGATGACGTGCGGCGGACACCGCGAGAAGTGGTGGACCAGTACATGCGGGTGTTTCGCACGGATACCGGTGAGCTGGTCGGCTACCTTGCCGATATCAGTATCTACGGCCTGATGCTGCAGAGCCAGTCACCCTTGATGCTGAGCGATGGTGAAGAGCGGGTGGCACTGCGCCTGGAGCTGGACACGCCCATCGACAAGGCCAGTGAGCTGACCTTCGAGGCCCGCCCCGTGTGGTCGCGCAAGGAAGGGAGTTCCGTGTTTCACCACACCGGTCTCGAGTTCGTCGAGCTGCCGGAGGACGATCAGCGCCGTGTCCAGACCCTCATGGAAACCTACCGCCTGACCACCGTCTGAATCACTGACGCGCCCGGGGCGGCGTTCCAGCCGCCCCGGATCGATCCCTACCCGCCGGTCTACGGCAGATTCGGGAAGTGCAGCCCGGCCATCTGCTGCATCACGCGCACCACCTGGCAGCTGTAACCGAACTCGTTGTCGTACCACACGTACAGCACGCACTTGTCGCCGTTGACCAGCGTCGAGGTGGAGTCCACCACGCCCGCGTGCCGGGAACCCACCAGGTCGGTGGAGACGATTTCCGTGGACGCCGTGTAGTCGATCTGTTCCTGCATGTTCGAGTGCAGGGCGATCTCGCGCAGGTACTCGTTCAGCGTCTCCTTGCTGGTCTCCCGTCCCAGGTTCAGGTTGAGCACGGCCAGCGACACGTTGGGCGTGGGCACGCGGATGGCGTTGCCGGTGAGTCGGCCCTTGAGCTCCGGCAGCGCCTTGGCCACGGCCTTGGCCGCACCGGTTTCCGTGAGCACCATGTTCAGCGCGGCGCTGCGCCCACGGCGGGAGCCCGGGTGGTAGTTGTCGATGAGGTTCTGGTCGTTGGTGTAGGAGTGCACCGTCTCCACGTGGCCGTGTTCGATGCCGAACTCGTCGTTGATCGCCTTGAGCACCGGCACGATGGCGTTGGTGGTGCAGCTCGCGGCGGAGACGATGCGGTCGTCGGCCTTGAGGTCGCCGTGGTTCACGCCGTGGACGATGTCCGGCATGTCGCCCTTGCCCGGCGCCGTGAGCAGCACCTTGCCGGCGCCCTTGGCCTTCAGGTGCAGGCCGAGGCCCTCCGGGTCGCGCCACTTGCCGGTGTTGTCAACGATCAGGGCGTTGTCGATGCCGTACTGGGTGTAGTCGATCTCGTCCGGGGAATCAGCGTAGATCACCTGGATGAAGTTGCCGTTGACCAGCAGGGCGTTGGCGTCTTCCAGCACGTTGATGGTGCCGTCGAAGGAGCCGTGTACGGAGTCGCGCCGGAGCAGGCTGGCGCGCTTGGCGATGTCGTGGCCCTTGCCCTTGCGCACCACGATCGCCCGCAGGCGCAGCTTGTTGCCGCTGCCGGTGCGCTCGATCAGCTGCCGCGCCAGCAGGCGGCCGATGCGGCCGAAGCCGTACAGCACCACGTCCTGGGGCTCGGTCAGCTGCAGCGACCCGCGGCCCTCGACGATGCTCTCCAGCTTGCGCTCCAGGTACTGGCGGATGGTCTCATCCTTGGCGGCGTCGCTCAGGTAGCCGCTGGTGAGCTTGCCCAGGTCAAGGCGCGCCGGCGAGAGCTCCATGGCGGCGAGCTCCTGGAGCACCGGCAGGGTGTTGTGAACCGACAGCCCCTCCGGTTCATACTGCTTGACGAAGCGGTGCGCCTTGAGGATGTCGATGGGCGTGCAGTTGATCAGGGGGCGTCCGTAGATCCGCAGAACCACCCCGCGGTCCCGGTACAGACGGCCGATCAGCGGCAACATCTCCTCGGCGAGTTCCTGGCGCTGGGTCCAGTCGTTAAGATAGGAATCTTGCTGTTGCTGGTTCATGTGCACTCCATAACCCGTCGGGACGGTGGCGAATGAGCGCTGTTGGCACTCGACATCGGGTGGGTCTCGCGAGGTGCGCGATTGTATAAAAATCAGATGCTTTAGGGAACCGGAATAGGGAGGTCGCCGGCATGCGGCGCGAAATCGTCACGGAAATCCATATTCAGGCGCCGCCAGAGGCGGTCTGGGAGGTGCTTCTGGACTTCCCGGCCTATCCGCAGTGGAACCCGTTCATCACCGGGATCAGTGGCGTCGCGGACACGGCGTCGCGGCTCGCGGTCACCATCCAGCCGCCGGGGAAGCGTCCCATGGTGTTCCGGCCGGAAGTGCTGCGCGCGCTCCCGGCCCAGGAGCTGAGCTGGCTGGGGCGGGTCGGTATCCCCGGCCTGTTCGACGGCGAGCACCGGTTTCTGCTGGAGCGGGACGAGGAGCGCGGTGGCACCCGGTTCCTGCATCGGGAGACCTTCAGCGGCATTCTGCTGCCGCTGCTGTGGTGGACCATGGCCAAGCCCACGCGGGCGGGGTTCGAGGCCATGAACCGGGCCCTGAAGCAGCGCGCGGAAGGCACCCCGGCGCAGCCGGCTAGCGTCGACGCAGCCGATACCCCAGCTCGTGAAACCCGGCTTCATGAGGCACGGTGAAGTCGGCCTCCGCCGGCCAGATCCAGTCTGCATCCGTGAACAGTGCCCGCATCTGCTCAGGCGATGAGTGAAAGGGCGGGCCGTTGCGCCAGGGGGTCTGTGCGAACAGCGCATACAGCGTGCCGCCGGGCCGTACCCACTGGCGCAGGCGCTCGGCGTAGTCGGGGCGCAGGGCCGGGTCGAAAGCGCACAGGCAGGTCTGCTCGTAGACCGCGTCGAACGGGCCGTCCGGATGCATGTAGGTGAACACGTCGCCTTCGACCACGTCCGCCGTCAGGCCTCGGGCCGCCAGGCGTTCGCGCAGCGCGGCCAGGGGCTCGGGGACGATGTCCAGGGCGGTCACGCTGAACCCGTGCGCGGCGAGTAGATCCACCTCGTAGCCATTGCCGCAGCCGGGCACCAGAATCCGGCCGGGTGTCATGTGGCCGGCGTCCAGCCAGCGTCGCAGGGCCGGGCTGGCGTCGCCACGGTCCCAGCCGGTCTTGCCTTCCAGCCAGCGTTGATGCCAGTAATTTGCCTGGTCGGTTGCCATGATCGTTCCCGCAGGGGTTGACGCAATAGGGCATGATGGGGCCTTTTACGCGTTTTCGCCAGCGCGGACGGCGGCAGCCCATCATCGCGGAGGCAGTGCATGTACAACCAGGCAGAACGTGGTCCGCTCAAGGGGATGAACCCGCGCCTGACGCTCATCGCCACCCTGTTCGTCGTCGCTGCGATGGTCTACGGCGCCTTCTTCACCGCCACGCTCGGGGACACCCTTGGCGCCATGCGCGCCGTGCTGGATCCGTTCCTGGAGTGGTACTACGTGCTGCTGGTGGCGTTTCTGCTGTTCTTCATGGCGTGGCTCGGCATGGGGCGCTACAAGAACGTGCGGCTGGGCAGCGATGCCGAGGAGCCGGAGTTCACCTTCTTCTCCTGGGTGGCCATGCTGTTCGCCGCCGGCACCGGTGTCGGCATTCTCTTCTGGGCGGTGGCCCAGCCGATCATGCAGTTCCAGGGCAACCCGTTCGTGGACGAAGGCGGCACCGCCGAGGCGGCCACGGTCTCCCTGCGGCTCACCTATTTCCACTGGGGGCTCAACGGCTGGGCCATCTTCTCCTTCGTCGCGCTGGTGCTCGCCTATTTCGCCTACCGCCGCGACCTGCCCCTGACCATCCGCTCGGCGCTGAACCCCTATCTCGGCGACCGTCGCCTCGGGCTGCGGGGCGACCTGGTGGATACCCTGGCGGTGTTCGGTACGGTGTTCGGCATCGCCACCACCCTGGGCCTCGGGGTGCAGCAGATGAACTCCGGCATGGGCGTGGTGTTCGGGCTGGACGCCTCCGTCACCCTGCAACTGGTGATCACCGCCGTGATCGTCGGCATTGCCACGGTGTCGGTGGTCTCGGGTGTCCAGCGAGGCGTGCGCTGGCTGTCGGAATTCAACTTCTGGCTCAGCATCGTGGTGGTGGTGTTCCTGCTGCTGTTCGGGCCGACCCAGTACCTGATCGGCATTACCATCGAGGCTGCGGGTGATTACCTGCAGAACCTGCTCGCGCTGACGTTCCACACCAATGCCACCCGCGACGACGGCTGGCAATCCGAGTGGACGGTGTTCTACTGGGGCTGGTGGCTGGCCTGGTCTCCGTTCGTGGGCATGTTCATTGCCCGCGTCTCCCGCGGGCGGACGTTCCGCGAGTTCGTCATGGGCGTGCTGCTGGTGCCCACGGTCATTACCATGGTCTGGCTGGGCCTGTTGGGCGGCACGGCACTGCACCACGAGCTGTTCGGTGACGGCGGCATCATCGAGGCGGTGGACGCCGATGAGGCGGTCGCCCTGTTCGCCACGGTGGAGGCGCTGAACCTGGGCCTGCTCGGCACGGTCGCGTCCGGTGCGCTGCTGGTGCTCATCGCCACCTACCTGATCACCTCCGCCAACGCCGGCACGCTGGTGGTCACCACCATTCTCTCTGGCGGCGACCCGGAGCCGCCGCGCTTCCACCGCATCCTCTGGGGCGTCATCCTCGGGCTGCTGACCGCCGTGCTGCTGCTTGCCGGCGGGCTGGAGGTGCTGCAGGCGGCGGTGATCATGGCGGCGCTGCCGTTTTCGGTGGTGATCATGCTCATGATCGCCGGGCTGTTGCGCGCCCTGCATGACGAGCGCTTCGCCGCGAGACAGGGGCATCGCACCGAGGCACCGCGCGAGCCGTGGGCGGATCTGGACGATGCCGGCCGGGCGTGCGCCGTCTCGTTCCATGACCCCGATTGCGAACCGGTGCCGGATCCGGGGGGCGGTCAGAAGGAAGAGGCGTGACGGTGGATTGCGGACAAACTTGCCGTGACGCCCCGGCCCCGGTTACCCTTCGCCGGCTATGCCGTTGAAATGACTCGAAGGTCCTCCCGGGGTTCTGGGCAGGGCCTCGTGTTGGTTCTACACTATCCGGGCGAGAGCTTCAGTCAGAGCGCATGAACCAGAAAGTCTACGTCAAGACCCACGGCTGCCAGATGAACGAGTACGACTCCGCCAAGATGGCGGACGTGCTGGTGGACGAGCGGGGCTACGAGCGGGTGGGTGATCCGGCCGAGGCCGATCTCATCCTGCTCAATACCTGCTCCATCCGGGAGAAGGCCCAGGAGAAGGTGTTCTCCCAGCTCGGCCAGTGGAAGCAGCTCAAGGACGCCAACCCCGATCTCATGATCGGCGTCGGCGGCTGTGTCGCCTCCCAGGAGGGGGAAGCGCTGCAGAAGCGCGCGCCCTTCGTGGATCTCGTGTTCGGCCCCCAGACCCTGCACCGCTTGCCGGAGATGGTCGACCGCGCCCGGGATGAGCGCAAACCCCAGGTGGATATCTCCTTCCCCGAGATCGAGAAGTTCGACCGCCTGCCCGAACCCCGCGCCGAGGGCCCCACGGCGTTCGTGTCCATCATGGAGGGCTGCAGCAAGTACTGCAGCTTCTGTGTGGTGCCCTACACCCGCGGCGAGGAAATCAGCCGGCCCTTCGACGACGTCATCGCCGAAGTGGCCGATCTCGCGGAGCAGGGTGTACGCGAGGTGAACCTGCTGGGGCAGAACGTCAACGCCTACCGCGCCGAGATGGCCGATGGCACGGAAGCGGATCTGGCGCTGCTGATCAACTACGTGGCCGCCATCGACGGCATCGACCGCATCCGCTACACCACCTCGCACCCCATGGAGTTCAGCGACAGCCTCATCGAGGCCTACGCCGAGGTGCCGGAGCTGGTGGACCACCTGCACCTGCCGGTGCAGAGCGGGTCCGACTTCGTGCTCAAGCTCATGAAGCGCAACCACACTATCGACGCGTTCAAGGACAAGGTGCGTCGCCTGCGGGAGATCCGCCCGAATATCAGCATGTCCTCGGATTTCATCATCGGCTTCCCCGGAGAGGACGAAGAGGCGTTCGAGGAGACCATGGCGCTGGTCGAGGAGATCGGTTTCGATACGTCGTTCAGCTTCATCTACAGCGCCCGGCCCGGCACGCCGGCTGCCTCGCTGTCGGACACCACGCCCCACGAGATCAAGAAACAGCGGCTGCAGCGGCTGCAGGCCACCATCGAGGCCAACGCCCGGCGCATCAGCCAGGCCATGGTCGGCACCGTGCAGACCGTGCTGGTGGATGGCCGCTCCAAGCGCAACGACAACGAGATCGCCGGGCGCACCGAGAACAACCGGGTGGTCAACTTCCCCGGCCATCCGCGGCTGATCGGGCGCTTCGCCCAGGTGCGCATCACCGAAGCGTTGCCCAATTCCCTGCGCGGTGAGATGGTGGGCTTTCACGATGACGAGCCGGCGATCGGTGCCGCCGTAACCGCTTGAGGTCTGTGACAGGATTTTGAAAGGACAACCCGAAGCCCTGGATTTCACCCTTGAGCCGGCAGACAACGACCGGCTCGCCAACCTTTGCGGCCAGTTCGACGAGAACCTGCGCCAGGTCGAGCGCCGACTGGGCGTCGAGATCAGCAACCGCGCACACCGTTTCCGGGTGATCGGTGATCAGGCCGCTGTCAGTGCGGCGGTGAACGTGCTGCAGGATCTCTACAACGCCTCCGCCGAAGAGGAACTGTCCCCGGAGAACGTGCACCTGTTCCTGCAGGATTCCGCCGTGGAAGAGCGCGTGCGCGAGGGGCACGAGAAGGCGCGTGGCGAAGAGGTGGTGATCCGCACCCGCAAGGCGGAGATCCGCGGTCGCGGGCCAAACCAGCAGGGCTACCTGCGCAACATCCGCGACAACGACCTCAACTTCGGTGTCGGCCCCGCCGGCACCGGCAAGACCTACCTGGCCGTGGCTGCTGCCGTGGAGGCGCTGGAGAGTGACGCGGTGCGCCGCCTGGTGCTGGTGCGCCCGGCGGTGGAGGCGGGCGAACGCCTGGGCTTCCTGCCCGGTGACCTGGCCCAGAAGGTGGACCCGTACCTGCGGCCGCTGTACGACGCGCTGTTCGAGATGCTCGGCTTCGACCGCGTGGCCAAGCTCATCGAGCGCAACGTCATCGAGATTGCGCCGCTCGCCTACATGCGTGGCCGCACTCTGAACCAGTCGTTCATCATCCTCGACGAAGCGCAGAACACCACCGTGGAGCAGATGAAGATGTTCCTCACCCGCATCGGCTTCGGCTCCACCGCCGTGGTCACGGGGGACGTCACCCAGGTGGACCTCCCCAAGGGCACGGCGTCCGGCCTGCGCGATGCCGTGGAAGTGCTGCGGGATGTCGAGGGCGTGAGCTTCACCTTCTTCTCCGCGGCCGACGTGGTGCGCCATCCGCTGGTGCAGCGGATCGTGCAGGCATACGACCGCATCAGCGAGGCCCGGGACGGGAACAGCGGCGCATGATCGATGTGGCTTACCAGGTGGCGTGTGACGGGCCGTCGCTGCCGGACGAGTCCGCCGTCACCCGCTGGGTGGAGGCCGCACTGGCCGGGCGTCGCGACGCGGCCGAAGTGGTGGTGCGTGTGGCCGGCGAAGAGGAGGCCCGCGCGCTCAACCGGGACTACCGCGGCCGCGATTACGCCACCAACGTCCTCTCGTTCCCGTTCGAGGCGCCGCCCGGATTCGACGATCTCCCCGAGCTCGGCGATCTGGTGATCTGCGCCGAAGTGGTGGCGCGCGAGGCGGCGGAACAGGACAAACCCGTCCAGAATCACTGGGCGCACCTGGTGATTCACGGCACGTTGCATTTATTGGGCTACGATCATATTGAGGAGGCGGAGGCCGCCGTCATGGAAGGACTGGAACGGGACATCCTGGCGGCCCTGGGAATCCCGGATCCCTACCGGGGCGAGGCTGCCGACCTCTGATCTTCATGGTGATGGCGCGGGAGCCGATGAGCAACGAGGACCGAAGTAGTAGCAGTGACCACCGCTCCTGGCTGGATCGCATCAGCCAGGCCATCTCGGGCGAGCCGCGGGACCGCGACAGCCTGGTGGAGATCCTCAGGGACGGGCAGCGGCGCGGTCTGCTGGATGCTGATCAGCTCGCCATGATCGAGGGCGCGCTGCACGTCTCCGAGATGCAGGTGCGCGACATCATGATTCCGCGCTCGCAGATGGTCGTGGTGCGGCGCGACGCGACCACCGACGAGCTGCTGCCGCCGGTGATCGAGTCCGGGCACTCGCGGTTTCCGGTGATCGGCGAGAGTCGCGACGACGTCATCGGCATTCTCATTGCCAAGGATCTCCTGCAGTTTGCCTCCGCCGGGAATGCGTCCACGTCCTTCGACATGCGCGAGGTCATGCGGCCGGCGCTGTTCGTGCCCGAGAGCAAGCGCCTGGACGTGATGCTCAAGGAGTTCCGTGCCAGCCGTAACCATCTTGCGGTGGTGGTCGACGAGTACGGCGGTGTCGCCGGCATGGTCACCATCGAGGACGTCCTGGAGCAGATCGTCGGCGAGATCGACGACGAACACGACGTGGGTGATGACACCTACATCCTCAGCCGCCGGGACGAGGGCAGTGTGATCAAGGCGCTGACACCGGTTGAGGACTTCAACGAGCACTTCGGCACCAGCCTCAGTGATGACGAGTTCGACACCATCGGCGGCTACGTGGCGCATGCGTTCGGTCACGTGCCGGTACGCGGCGAGACGGTCAGCCTGGAGGGGCACCGGTTCGAGGTGGTACGCGCCGATAACCGCCGCATCCATTTGCTGATGGTGCGCCCGGAGGAGCCGGCCGCCCGGGACGAGAAGCCCGGCCGGCGTTCTGTCAGTCACTGATTGCCGCGGCGCAGCGCAGGAAACGGGTCGCATTGCCCGCCGGTTCATGGAGATACTACTCCCATGAACGCAGCCACCCAGCCAACATCCGGAGACCGTCGCGTGGCCACCGCCATCCACTGGCTCGTGGCGCACGCGGAGACCCGCCCCGGCCTGGACGACGTCGCCCGGGCGGCGGGGCTGGCGCCGTCGCACTTCCAGCGGCTGTTCCGCCAGGAGGTGGGCATCAGCCCGAAACGGTTTCTGCAGTACCTGCTGGGCCGGGAGGCCAGCCGGCGCCTGGCTGCGGGCGAGTCCGTGCTGGACGCCACCTACGGCAGCAGCCTCTCCAGCCCGGGGCGGCTGCACGACCTGGCCGTGACCCTGCACGCCATGACGCCGGGTGAGCTGCGCGATGGCGGGAGGGGGCTGACCATCCACTGGGGGTGTCACGACTCGCCCTTTGGCCCCGTGGGGCTCGCCATGACCGACCGGGGCATCTGCCACCTGGCCTTCGTCGGCGCCGCGCCCGATGCCAATGCCTTCCGCGGCACGCTCCAGGCGGCCTGGCCCGGCGCGCGACTGCTCCAGGATCACGCCCGCACGGCCCAGCCGCTGACCCAGTTCCTCGGCGCGGGTGGCTACGGTCCGTTGAGCCTGCACGTGCGTGGCAGCAACTTCCAGCTACAGGTCTGGCAGGCGCTGCTGACCATCCCCGCCGGGGCGACCACCACCTACCAGGCGCTGGCCAGCGCGGCGGCGCGGCCCGGTGCCGCCCGGGCCGTGGGCACGGCCGTGGGGGCGAATCCGGTGGCCATGGTCATCCCCTGCCACCGGGTCATCCGCACATCGGGCGCTCTCGGCGGCTATCGCTGGGGACTCAACCGCAAGCGTCTGTTGCTGGCCGCTGAAGGCAGCCTTGCCCGGGGCGCGTGAGCCGTCGGGGCGGATCACTAGAAGTCGAAGCGCAGACCGGTGGTGAATACGGTGAGGTGGCGGCTGTCGTAGCCGCGCCCCCGGTCCTGGTACTGTACCCCGGTGTACCAGCGCATGCCCTGGCTGAACAGGCGGTTCAGGGCGATGGTGTAGTTGTAGATGTCGAAATCGTCATCGTCGGCGTCCATGTAGCCCCAGGCCAGCCAGAGCATGCGCATGCCGTACGCCTGGCTGAGGCCGACCATGTGGTGCCGGGTGTCGAAGTCAAAGGTTTCCTCGGGCGTGATCGGGTTGAGGGTGAGCGTGCCGCTGTCCCGCTCGACACTGGCGTCGTCGATGCGGTCGCGCACGCGAACCTTCTCGTACTGGTAAGCCAGGCTGGCCTCGCCGGTGTCGAAGCGGGCGCCCAGCTTCCAGTTGCGGTTCTCGCCGGCCGGCAGGCTGTCGTCGCGGCTGTAGGCGCCGATCAGCTCCCACGGCCCCTCCCGGTAGATCCCGCCCACCAGCAGGTCGTCGCCGCTGCGGTCCACGTCGTCGTCGGAGCGGTCATCAAAGCCGTACTGGATCAGCAGCTCGATGCCCGCAAGCGAGTGGGTGCGGTACTCCACCAGGCTGTTGATGAAGCCGTCGTTGCCGTAGGCGCCCCCGGTCATGCCGCCGGCGCGGCGCTGCTGGAGTTCGGTGGCGTTCATGAGATCCCAGTGAATGCCGCCCACCTGCTTGTAGGCACCGGGCAGGCGCCCGGCACGCAGCTGGCCCGCCGTGCCCTGAATGCCCACCCAGGCCTCCCGGGCGCGGAACGGGTTGCTGCTGTCCTCGTCGTCATTGCCGAACGTGTCCGGGTCCAGCCCCACCTCGGCGCGGCCCAGAGCCGCGGTGGAACCGGCGATGGCCTGCCGGGCCGCAATGCCGATACGGCTCTGGCCCTTGTCGTCGCCGATGGTGCCGCCGTGCCCCTGGGCGGAACTGTCGAAGTAGGTGTAGCCCACCTGCAGGCGGCCGTCGATCTCCACGTCCACCGCCGCGGCCGGGCCGGCCATGGCGGCGACCGCCGCCAGCGCCAGGCCCCGCGCAATCCCTGTTGTACGCATTGTCTCCCCCTGCCCGGGCGCGGTCCGCGCCCCGATGATCAGCCCGCATTGTTGCCGAGGGGCGCGCCGCCCGCAACCGGCGGGCGTTTCCCGGGGGGTAGCCCGGCCGGTATACTGCGCCGGAGTGCACCCCGCACCCTGCACCCCACACCCCGGCCAACCGTGGACTGCTGACCATGCCCAAAGGCGTGACCCGTGAAGGATTCACCCGCTGGCGCTGCCTGGCACTGCCTGGCGTGCTTCTGGCGCTGTTGCCATCACTGGTTCAGGCACAGGCCGGCGGCCCGCCGGGCGGCTGGTCCGTGGGCGCCGCCGCGGTGGTGTCAGGAAAGCCCTACGGCGATGCCGACTACGACGTCATTCCGGTGCCGTTCTTCGGCTATGAAGGCGAGCGCGTGTTCTGGCGCGGGCTTGCTGCCGGGTGGCGCGGGCCGTCGGGCGATCGTGTGCAGACCGCCGCACTGGTGCGGGCGAACATGCAGAGTTTCGATGGCTCCGACGACCGCCTGCTGGAGGGAATGGACAGCCGGCGGCGGACGGCCGAGGGTGGCGTACAGGTCTCGGGCGGGCCGCCGTGGCTGCGCTTGCAGGCCAGCGTGTACCAGGAGCTGCTGGGGCGCCATGATGGCCAGGTGCTGGAGCTGCAGGCCTCGGTGCCTGTTCCCGTGGGGGATTGGGTCGTGATCCCCTCCATCGGTGGCGACTGGCAGAGCGCCGACATGACGGCCTACTACTACGGGGTGGAAGAGGGCGAGCAGGACGCCAGCATCGGCCGTTCCGCCTATTCACCCGGTGCCGCGTTCAACCGGACCGTCGGGGTTGGTCTGCGCTACCGCGGGCACGATCGCATGGGCGTCATCGTGCAGGTCCGGCGGGAGTTCTTCGACGGCACGCTGCGCGACAGCCCCATTGTCGAGGGCGGTGGCCGCTGGTCGGGAGTTGTCGGGGTCAGTTGGCAGTTATAACGCCGCAAAAAAAGAAGGCAGGGGGGTCAAACCCTGCCTCAACGCGCTCAGACCCCTTGGAGGTGGAGTCATTCTGTGCCCTCCGCGGCGGCACTCCGTTGCGCCGGTAGAAGGAGGATTGGACTACTGCAGCTCACCTTGATTCAGTGTGAGATTACAGCGTTACAATCCTGGCGTGCTGAGGCGTGGTTCACAAATCCCGTTGGTTGGTCAGTCCGGGTTCTCGACAAACAGTTCGCGGGCGAGGGCGGCCCGCGCCTCGGCATCCCCGGGGATGGATTCCAGGGCCTCGACCCGACGCAGCCGTCGCAGCAGGCTGGTGCGATTGGCCAGCTGGATGCTGAGCCCCGGGCGCGCATTGAGCTCCAGCATCAGCGGGCCCTGAAAGCGGTCGAGGACGATGTCCACGCCCAGGTAGCCCAGTTGCGCAAGGGAGTGGCAACGCGCCGCCAGGATCAGCAGGTTGTGCCAGTCGGGGATCTGGATCCCGGCGATGGGCGACCCGGTGTCGGGGTGTTCGGTAATGTCCCGGTCCAGGCACACGGCGGTGGTGGTACGGCCCGTGCCAATGTCCAGCCCCGCCCCCACGGCGCCCTGGTGGAGGTTGGCCTTGCCGTCGGAGCGGCGGGTGGGCAGGCGGACCATGGCCATGACCGGCACGCCCCGGAAGACCACCGTGCGGATGTCCGGCACACCCCGGTAGCTGATGTCGTCGAACAGGGGGTCGAACTGGACACGCTGCTCGATCACCGCCTGGTCCGGCTGGCCGCCCAGGCTGTGCATGCCGCTGAGGATGTTGGAGACGTGGTGGTCCACGTCCTGCTGTTCCATGAGGACGCCGCTGGCCCGGCGATAGCGGCCGTGCTGGCTGCCGGCCACCACCAGGATACCGCTGCCGCCGCTGCCGTGCGCGGGCTTGATGACGAAGTCATCCCGCCCGGCGAGGATGTCCGGCAGCTGGCGAATCTGGCGCTCGATCTCGATGGTGCCGTACAGGGCGGGCACCTGGATGCCGGCCTCCTCGGCCAGCTTCTTGCTACGCAGCTTGTCGTCCACGAACGGGTAATGCCGGCGGTCGTTGTACGCCATGATGAATTCGGCATTGCGGCGGTTCATGCCCATCACTTCCGCCTCGCGAACCCGGCGCAGGAAACCGATCATGGTCTTGGCTGCTCCCGGAAGAGCGCCCGGAACCGCCACAGCTCCGTGAGACGGAAGCCGGAGTAGCGGCCCATGAGCAGCATGATCGCCAGGATGATCAGCATCGACTCCGGGAACATGAAGGCGATGTGCGCCAGCGGCGGGTAGTTCATGACGCCGTAGCCGATCACCGCGACGAACAGGCTGCCCAGACCCTGCTGAATGGCGTCACGGGCGCCGTTCTCCTCCCAGACCAGCGACATGCGCTCGATGGTCATGGCGAGAATGACCATGGGGAACAGGGCGATGGAGAGGCCGTACTCGATGCCCAGGTGGTGGCTGACCACACTCATGCCCATCATGAGAAGCACCACGGCCACCAGCACCGAAGCCACACGCGGCACCAGCAGCAGTTGTAATCGCTCCAGGTAGAAGCGGAATGCCAGCCCGCAGGCGACGATGCTCGAGAACAGAATGATGCCCCACAGGAGCTGGGTTTCGCGGAAGGCCAGCGCGATCAGCACCGGCATGAACGTGCCGAAGGTCTTGATGCCCACCACGTTGCGCATGAGCACCACGATCAGCGCGCCGATGGGCACCAGCACCAGGGTCTGGTAGATGTTCTGGGTATCCACCGGCAGGCCCAGCAGGGAGAAGTCCAGCACCCGGGAGCCGAGAATGTCGGCACGGCGCTCGGCCACGTCCACGACAGCACGCACGGTGCGCGCGGAGGAGAACCCGTATTCGCGGATGCTGGCGCCGCTTGCACTCACGATGGGCGCGTCCCCGCGATACCAGACCAGCTGGTCCTCCTGGTAGCCGCGTTGCCCGGTGCGGGCGTTGAACGGGATCCACTCGGTGCCGTTGTGGACTTCCAGGTAGGGCACGGTACCCGCCCGGCGCATGCCCTCGCGCAGCTCCAGCACATGGCTGACGCGGGCGGGAATCCGTGCCCCGGCGAGGATGTTGGCGATGTTCTGCACGTGCATCAGGTCTTCCTCGACCCCGCCGCGCAGCACCTGGATGTGCTCGTCCGGACTGTCGGCGTTGTAGCGGTCCAGCAGGCGGCGGGTGAACGACGCAATGTCGGCCGACTCCTGCCGGACTTCCTCCAGTACCGTGAACGCCGCCGAGCCGTAGGGCTCGCGATACTCCGGCACGGTCGGGAAGGACGGTTGATCACCCTCGATGGCATCCCGGTCACCGTCGGGGGCGGAGGCGATCTGGAGCCTGTAGTAGAGGGTGTGCTGCCCGTTGGCCCGGCGCGTGGTCCAGAGCGCCTGCCGGTTGGTGCCGTCGCTGTCGCGGGAAAGCCCGAAGCGCCCGGAGACGAAGTCCTCGCTGAGCACGTTGAACCCTGGCGGGTTCGTCGGCAGCATGAAATCCACCTGGCTGGGGCCGGTGTCCGCATCCAGGCTGATTCGGGACTCGACAGTCCATATTGTGGTTTCTTCGTCCGGCGTCAGTGGCAGTCCCAGGTTGGCGACCTTGTGCCACATCATTGCGGCGCCGACCGCGATCAGCAGAGCGGCGAGAATTTTGAGCTGCAGATTTTTCAATGCCCGAGCCTTTGCTAAGCAGCTTGTAAAGGGCGGGGGATCAGTCGCGCAACTGTCCCGGCCGCATGGCATTCATCACGTTTGGATCAGCTCACCGAGGCCGGGATCCATAGCAGGAGCGCTGGTTCGGTGGTAGCTGTCGCCGGGGAGAGTCTGTGGGGAGGGGGGAAAAGCGTCAAAGCGTCGCTTAAAGGCGACGGACCCGGGCAGCCCCGGGTCCGTCCTGGCGATTACCAGTCGTCGTCATCGCCGCCGAAGTCATCCTGCTCATCCATGTCCTGTTCCATTTCCTCGAACTCGTCCTCATCGACGGGTTCGCAGGCAGTCAGAGCAAACATGCCAGTCATGAGAAGAATGGCCAGAAGCATCGTTAGCCGTTTCATGTTGACCTCCATCAGTCGTTGAACGGTGGGCGGTTGCCCGTCAATGAGGTTTACAGCAGGAACCATGCCAGCGGGTCCGGTGTCATAACCGCGCGGGTTTGCGCTGCGGAGGCTGTCTTGCACCGGCCGACCTGTGTCACGCTGTGTAGCAATTTGGCACATGTGCCTGGCTGGCAACGGTCATTCCCTGGTTTATCGTCTGGAGGGCACTCCATGCTGGATGCCATTAACCGCTTCTTCGCCGATTATCTTGCCGCGCCCGCCGATGGCGCTGGGTCCGCGGAAGATGAAGAACACCGGCTGCAGCTGGCGACGGCCGCGCTGCTGATCGAGGTGACCCGCGTCGAGCGGCGCGACGACCCGGACGAGGCGGCTGCCACGGAGCGTGCGGTGCGCGAGAAGTTCGGGCTGGATGCCGAGGAGACGGTCGCGCTGCTTGAGCTGGCGCGCGAGGAGATCGAGCGCTCCGTCTCCTATTACGAGTTCACCTCGCTGATCCACGAGCATTTCGACGCCCACAGCAAGGCACGGATCATCGAGCTGATGTGGCGTGTGGCGGCCGCCGACGGCCACGTGAACAAGCACCAGGAAGCGCTGGTGCGGAAGATCGCGGATCTACTCTACGTGCCGCACAAGGCGTATATTGCGGCGAAGCTGCGCGGTTTGTCCGCGGAGGGAATCGAGTTGGCGTGATACAGCTGGCTTCGGCCCCGGAGCCCCGGAGCCGAAGTGGTCGAACCATTCAGTAGCTGATGACCCGGGTGTCGCCGTCGGAGATCATCTCCGCCTGCTCTTCCGGATTGTTCACGGTGACCTCTTCCAGCAGATCCTCTTCTTCGTACTGGCGATAGCCGCTGTTGGGGAGGAACAGGTGGCACACTTCGGCGGTGGCGCCAAAGCTCATGGCCTCCTGCATCAGCTCCTTGGCGGAGATGTCCCGCGGCGCCAGGGCGGAGGGGATGTTCTCCTCCAGGGCCAGTTCGGCGGCTTCGCCGCAGAGGATGATATGGACGGAGTGGTCGCGCTGTGCCAGCTCGGAGGCCATGGACATGGCCATGCCCTGAACCTGGTCCTCGTCGCTGTTGACCAGCATCAGGATGTCTCTGCCGTCGTCGTCCGCCTGGACCGGCCCCGCCAGCAGGCCCAGCGCCGTCAGACCGGCGATCAGCAATGTGCGTACTTGTGGAATCATCATGTCGTAGCCTGGTTGTCCGGTGGTGTAAAGCAGGTCATGCTGCCGTTCGGTTATCAGAATTGGGGGCAGCGCCCCATTATATCAAAACCATTTCACCGCTTCGCGGTCGGAATGCCTGTCATGACGGTGTCGGTGGTGCGGGCCACCGCACACGCCGTCGACGATACATGGGCCTGCCCGTACCGGTGCGACAGCCACTGACGGAGAAAGTGTCGTGCAGAATCGAATGCGTTGGGTCATCCAGTTCGTGGTTGTCGCGCTGATCGCGGTCGCGGCGGCCGGAGGCTGGATCTGGCTGGGGCAGGCCGGCAACGGTGACGATGCCGATGGCGCCGGCGGGCGCGGCCCCGGTGGTGCTCTTCCCGTGGAGGTTGCCCGCGCCGAACGCAGGCAGGTTCAGGACACGGTGCAGGCCGTCGGCACCATGCTGGCCCGGGAGTCGGTGGAGATCGTGACCGAGGTGGCCGGCCGCATCGTCGAGGCGCCGGTGCGCGAAGGGCAGCAGGTGGAGGCGGGCGAGCCGCTGTTCATTCTCGATCAGGTGCGCGAACAGGCGGATCTGCGGGAAGCGCGCGCCCAGCGCGACGATGCCCGTAACCGCTACCGGCGCTCCGTGGCCCTGTATGAAGAGCGTGATGTGCCCGAGGCGGAAGTGGACGAGCGCCGTGCCGCGCTGGAGTCGGCGGAGGCCCGCGTGGAAGTGGCGGAGAGCCGCCTGCGGGATCGCACCATCACAGCCCCTTTCGACGGCATCGTCGGCCTGCGCGAAGTGAGCCCGGGCGCTTACGTGGAGCCGGGGACCCTGCTGACCACCCTCGATGATCTGAGCGTTGTCCGGCTCGATTTCTCCGTGCCCGAGCGCTTTCTGAGCGGCCTGGTGCCGGGGCTGGACGTGCAGGCCCGCAGTCTTGGCTACGGTGACGAGGTGTTCGCCGGCGAAGTGGCGCGGCTGTCCTCCCGGATCGACCCCATCACCCGCTCCCTGCGCGTGCAGGCCGAATTCGACAACGAGGAGGGCCGGCTCCGCGCGGGCATGTTCATGACGGCACGCCTGGTGCTCGCCGAGCGCGAGGCGCTGATGGTGCCGGAAGAGTCCGTGCTCAAGGAGGGCACCGGTAGCTACGTGTTCGTGATCGTCGACGACCAGGCCCGCCGCATCGAGGTCACCACCGGCCGCCGTGAGGGCGGCTACGTGGAAGTGACCGGCGACCTGGCCGATGCCGACGACGTGGTGATCGCCGGGCTGCAGACCGTGCGGGACGGTGCCGACGTCCGGGTGCTGAACGAGGGCGAGGAGGGTGATCATGGCGACATGGCGGCGCGGTAACCGGCCCCGCGCCGGCGTGGAGGGTGGCCGATGATCATCTCCGACGTCTCCGTCAAACGGCCGGTGCTGGCCACCGTGGTCAGCCTGCTGATCGTGGTGCTCGGCATCGCCTCCCTGACCCAGCTGCCGGTGCGCGAGTATCCGAACATCGACCCGCCCGTGGTGTCCGTGGCCACCAGCTACGTGGGGGCCGCGCCCCAGGTGATCGACACCGAGATCACCGAGCGCATTGAAGGCGCCATCAGCCGCGTGGACGGCATCCGCTCGATCACCTCCGAGAGCCGCGATGGCAGTGGCGAGACCACCATCGAGTTCGAGCTCAGCCGCGACATCGACAACGCTGCCAACGATGTGCGCGACGCCATCGCCCGGGTTGCCGACGACCTGCCCGAGGACGCCGACACGCCGGTGGTGACCAAGACCGAGGCCGACGCCCGGCCCATGATGTGGCTGGCAATGACCTCCGACCGCCTGTCGCCGGTGGAGCTGACCGACATCATCGAGCGCCAGGTGCAGGACCGCATCTCGGTGCTGGAGGGCGTGGCGGACATCCGCATCGGTGGCGAGCGCCGCTACGCCATGCGCGTATGGCTGGACCGCGAGAGCATGGCCGCGCGCAACGTCACCGTCGACGACATCGAGAACGCCCTGCGCCGGAACAACGTGGAGCTGCCCGCCGGGCGAGTGGAGTCCGTGCTGCGTGACCTCTCGGTGCGCACCGACACCCGCCTGAACGAGCCCGAGCAGTTCGAACGCATCGTGCTGCGCACCGAGGGCGGTGTGCCCATCCGCCTCGGCGAGGTGGCGCGCGTGTCCCGCGGCGTGGAAGACGACACTTCCATCCTGCGCAACAACGGCCGCACGGCCGTGGGGCTGGGCGTGATCCGGCAGTCCCAGTCCAACGTGATCAGCGTCTCCGACGCCGTTCAGCAGGAGCTGGAGTTGCTGGAGGGCACGCTGCCCGCGGACGTGCAGCTCCAGATCAGTTACGACGAGTCGGTGTTCATCCGCGAGTCGATCCGTGAAGTGCTGATCACCCTGAGCATTGCCGTGGGGCTGGTGGTGCTGGTGATCTTCGTGTTCCTGCGCTCGTTCCGGGCGACGCTGATCCCGGCGGTGACCATCCCCGTGGCGGTGATCGGCGCCTTCTCGGTCATGGCGCCGCTGGGTTTCTCCATCAATGTGCTCACGCTGCTGGCGCTGATCCTCGCCATCGGCCTGGTGGTGGACGACGCCATCGTCATGCTGGAGAACATCCAGCGACGCATCGACGACGGCGAGCCGCCGCTGCTGGCGTCGTACCGTGGCGCCCGGCAGGTGGGCTTTGCCATCGTCGCCACCACGCTCACGCTGATCGCCGTGTTCGTGCCCATCGCGTTCATGGAGGGCAACGTCGGCCGGCTGTTCACGGAGTTCGGACTGGTGCTGGCGGCGGCGGTGGCGTTCTCGAGCATCGTCGCGCTGACCCTGGCGCCGGTGCTGTGCTCCAAGTGGCTGCGCCCGCCCACGGGCGAGGGGCGGCTGCACCGGGCGACCGAGCGCGTGTTCACGGGGCTGACCAACGGCTATCAGGCCCTGCTGTCCCGGGCGCTGAACCTGCCGCTGATCGTGCTGGCCGTGTGCGTGGGCGCGGCGCTGATGGCCTACCAGCTCTTCCAGGTATTGCCGGAGGAGCTCTCGCCCACCGAGGATCGCAGCGTCATCATCATCCCCAGCAGCGCACCGCAGGGGTCGACGGCCGAATACACCGATCGCCAGGTGCGCCGCATTGAAGAGGTGGTGCAGCCGTACGTGGACAGCGGCGAGGCGTGGCGGGTGTTCTCCATTGTCGGCTTCCGGGGGCGGGTGAACAGCGGTTTCACCATTCTGGGCCTGACCCCGTGGGACGAACGCGAGCGCGGCCAGGAGACCATCGCCTCCGAGATCATGCCGCAGCTCATGGGCATCCCCGGCGTGCGCGCCTTCGCCGTCAACCCGCCGGGGCTGGGGCAGAGCGGGTTCGAGCAGCCGGTGCAGTTCGTCATCGGCGGCTCCAGCTACGACGAGCTCGGCGAGTGGAGCCAGCGCATCCTCGACCGGGCGCGGGAGAACCCCAACCTGCAGGGGCTGGACGCGGACTACGAAGAGACCCGCCCGCAGCTCAACGTGGGCCTGAACCGCGACCTGGCCGCGGATCTCGACATCCCGGTGGACGAGGTGGGGCGCACCCTGCAGACCATGCTCGCCTCGCGGCAGATCACCACCTACCTGGACCGGGGGCGCGAGTACGACGTGATCGTCCAGGCGGAAGACGCCGACCGCGCCTCGCCCACGGATCTGGAGAACATCTTCGTGCGGGCCGGGGGCGGCAATGGCTCCGATCTGGTGCCGCTGTCCAGCCTGCTCACCATGAACGAGATCGGCTCGCCCCCGGTGCTCACGCGGGTGAACCGGCTGCCCTCGGTGACCATCCAGGCGTCCCTGGCCGAAGGCTACGATCTCGGCAGCGCGCTGGACTACCTGGAGCGCATCGCCGCCGAGGAGCTGCCCGACGAGGCGCAGACCAGCTATCTTGGCCTGTCCCAGGAGTTCATGGAGACCTCCGGCGCCATCTACATCACCTTCGCCCTGGCCATGCTGGTGGTGTTCCTGGTGCTGGCGGCGCAGTTCGAGAGCTTCATCCACCCCGGCATCATCATGGTGTCGGTGCCGCTGGCGGTCACCGGCGCGCTGGCGGCGCTGTTCTTCACCGGCATCACGCTGAACATCTACAGTCAGATCGGCATGATCCTGCTGATCGGGCTGATGGCGAAGAACGGCATTCTCATGGTGGAGTTTGCCAACCAGCTGCGCGATCAGGGGCGCACGGTGCGCCAGGCCATTCTGGAAGGCGCGACCCTGCGCTTCCGGCCCATTCTCATGACCGCCGTCTCCACCGTCTTCGGCGCGCTGCCGCTGGTGCTCTCCACCGGCGCCGGGGCCGAGAGCCGGGGCGCCATCGGCGTGGTCATCATCGGCGGGCTCACCTTCGCCACGCTGTTGACACTGTTCCTGACGCCGGTGCTATATGACCTGTTCGCGCGCTTCACCCGCTCCACCAACGCCGTCGCCCACGATATCGACGAGCTGGAGGCGGACGAGCGCGCCCGCGAACCAGCCTAGAAAAACGAGGAGAACATCATGACGGGCACCGTACTCATCACCGGCGGCACATCCGGCTTCGGCGCGGCCACGGCGCGGCGTTTCCGCGACAACGGCTGGAAGGTGGTCATCACCGGCCGCCGCGGTGACCGCCTCGCGGCCATGCAGCAGGAGCTGGGCGGCCCCGAGTACCTGCACACCCTGCAGTTCGACATCACCGACCGCCAGGCCACCGAGCAGGCCCTGGCAAGCCTGCCGCCGGCGTTCGCCGAGGTCGACGTGCTGGTGAACAACGCCGGGCTCGCCCTGGGCCGCGAGCCCGCCCAGGAGTGCAGCATGGACGAGTGGGAGACCATGGTGGAGACCAACATCATGGGCGTGCTGCGCCTCACCCGCGCGCTGCTGCCGGGCATGGTCGAGCGCAACCGCGGGCATGTGATCAACCTCGGCTCCGTGGCCGGCAACTGGCCTTATCCGGGCGGCAACGTGTACTGCGGCACCAAGGCGTTCGTGCAGCAGTTCAGCCGCGCCGTGCGCTCCGATCTCCAGGGTACCCGCGTGCGCGTCACCAACCTGGAGCCGGGCCTGTGCGAGACGGAGTTCTCCACCGTCCGCTTCCGTGGCGACAGCGACAAGGCCGCCAGCCTCTACGAAGGCAACGACCCCATCCAGCCCGAGGACATCGCCGAGGTGATCTGGTGGGTCACCAGCCTGCCCGCGCGGGTGAACGTGAACACCCTGGAGGTCATGCCTGTCACCCAGAGCTGGAATCCGCTGGCGGTGAAGCCGGTGGCGTGAGGCCGTCTGGCCTGGGCCTGCTGTCGCGACTGACGTCGCTCCTACACGGTGGCACCGACCCGTAGGAGCGACGTCAGTCGCGACCCACCGAATCACCCTTGTGAACCCCGCGCCACACCCGGATACTGGATCTGTACAGACAAGGCGACCCGGACGGAGGGCGCACCATGACGGGCAACGAGCTGTTCAGCGACCCCGATCACACGGCCCTGCTGCTGGTGGACATCCAGCCGGACTTCATGGCGGGCGGGCCGCTCGCCACCGCCAACGGCGACGCCATTCTGCCCGGCGTGCGCCGGATCATGGAGGCGCGGCCCTGCGGCGTGATGGTCGCCACCCAGGACTGGCACCCGCCGGGGCACGTCTCGTTCGCCAGCTCCCACGCCGACCGCACCCCCTTCGAGACCATCGAGCTCCACGGCCACGAGCAGGTGCTGTGGCCGGATCACTGCGTGCAGGGCACCGCCGGCGCCGAGCTGGCACCGGGCCTGCCGTGGGATCACGTGGATCTCGTTCTGCGCAAGGGCTGTGACCCGCGGGTGGACTCCTACAGCGGCTTTCGCAACAACTGGAACGCCGCCGGCAAGCGGCCACCGACCGGTCTCGCCGGCTACCTGCGGGAGCGTGGCGTGCACACGGTGCTGGTCTGCGGGCTGGCGCGGGACGTCTGCGTCCAGTGGACCGCCGAGGACGCGGCCGCCGCGGGCTTCCGGGTCGGCTTTTTGTGGGACCTCACCCGCCCCGTGACCCATGACAACGACGATGATTGCCTCCAGGCGTTGCAGGCGGCCAACGTCGATGTGCTGGAAACGGCGGACCTGTTCCACTAGGGTGCCGGTTTTTCCGGCGGGAGGGGAGCAGCGGCATGATCTGGCGGGCAAAGGACGCCTCGGCACCCGGGCCGGATGCAGGCCCGTGTGTGGGTCTGATTCTCTCCGGCGGCGGCGCACGGGCCGCCTACCAGGTGGGCGTGCTGCGCGCCATCGCCCGGATGTTGCCACGCCACGCCGGCAATCCGTTCCCGGTGATCTGCGGCACCTCCGCCGGTGCCCTGAATGCCACCGCCCTGGCCACCCACGCCACCCGCTTCCGCCAGGGCGTGCGCGGGCTGGAGGAGGTCTGGGGCGGCTTCACCGCCGAGCAGGTCTACCGCACCGACGCGCTCGGGGTCTCGGCCCGCGCCATGAAGTGGCTCTCGGCCCTGTTCCTGGGCGGCGTGGGCGCTCACCGTCCGGTGTCCCTGCTGGACAACCGCCCCCTGCGCGAACTGCTTGGCAACCTGATGCGCTTCGAGCGCATCGAGGAGGCCATCGCCAGCGGCGACCTCCGCGCGCTCAGCATCACCGCGTCGCGGTACACCGGCGGCGAGTCCGTGTCGTTCTTCCAGGGCGACCGCAGCATCAGCGAGTGGGGGCGGGCGCGGCGGCTGGGTGTGCGCACCCAGCTCGGCCTCCAGCACCTGCTCGCCTCCAGCGCCATCCCGGTGGTGTTCCCCGCCGTGCGCATCGGCGACAATTTCTACGGCGACGGCTCCGTGCGCCAGCTCGCCCCCATCAGCCCGGCCCTGCACATGGGCGCCGACCGGGTGCTGGTGATCGGCGTGAGCGGCCGGGTGGGGGCCCTGCCGCCCGACCGTGTGCCCGAGCGCTACCCCTCGGTGGCCGAAATCCTCGGCCACATGCTGGATTCCGCCTTCATCGACATGCTCGAAGGTGATCTCGAGCGGCTGGAGCGCATCAACCGCACCGTGGACCTCATCCCCGAGAAGGCCCGCAACACCCAGGAGCTGCCCCTGCGCCGGGTCGAGGCCCTGAAGATCTCCCCCAGCAAGGAGCTGGATGAAATCGCCGCCGAGCATGCTCACGAGCTGCCGCGCTCGCTGCGGTTCTTCCTCAAGGGGAGTGGGGCCACCAGTGGGGCCGGCTCCACCGTGGCGAGCTATCTCCTCTTCGAGCAGGGATTCTGTCAGGCGCTCATCGATCTGGGCTACAAGGATGCCCTCCAGCGCGAAGACGAGATCCTGCGATTCCTCGGCCACGACCCCGCCGTGGTCTACGGGCGCTCCGGCGCCGTCCCCGCCGACCTGTGGTGATTCACCCTTCCTGAACCGGTCGTTCGAAGCCTCGATTCCGGGGTGTGTCAACCGTTGACTTGCACACAGGATATTCTAAGATGCTCTCCATTCACCCCAATATATAGGGGTTGGCTGGAACAAGTTGTTCATATCTTGTGGAACAACCTGTGGATAGCCAACTCAAGTCGTTGATGAAAAACCAACAGTCATGGGAGTACTGACGGATGACGAGTGCAGCCGAGGCCCGGGATGTGCCGAAGGACGTAACCGAGATCGAAATCCAGAGTGCGTCCTGGGATATCTGGGATAAGAAGTACCGCCTGAAAGCAAAGGATGGCCGGGTGATCGACGAGACCGTCGATGACACCTACAAGCGGGTGGCGCGCTCCCTGGCTCAGGTTGAAACCACCAAGAAGAAGCGCGAGGAGTGGTACGGCAAGTTCCTGTGGGCGCTGCGCCAGGGCGCGATCCCGGCCGGCCGCATCACCTCCAATGCCGGCGCCGAAGAGCACAAGCCGGCCACCAGCACCATCAACTGCACCGTCTCCGGCACCGTCGGCGACTCCATGGACGACATCCTGCAGAAAGTGCACGAAGCGGGGCTGACGCTGAAGGCCGGCTGCGGCATCGGCTACGAGTTCTCCACCCTGCGGCACAAGGGCGCCTACGTCTCCGGCGCCGGCGCCTACACCAGCGGCGCGCTGTCGTTCATGGATATCTACGATCGCATGTGCTTCACCGTCTCCAGCGCCGGCGGCCGTCGCGGCGCGCAGATGGCCACCTTCGACGTGGGCCACCCGGACGTGCTCGACTTCATCCGCGCCAAGCGCGAAGACGGCCGCCTGCGCCAGTTCAACCTCAGCCTGCTCATCACCGACGAGTTCATCGAGGCCGTGCGCAACGACGCCGACTGGCCCCTGGCCTTCCCGGTGAGCCCGCGCGAAGTGGAAGTGGACAACATCGACCTCAATGATCCGTCCACCATCATCTGGCGCTACTGGCCGCGCAAGGAAGGCTACGTCACCAACGAGGAAGGCCTGGTCGCGTGCCGCATCGAGCGCACCGTGAAAGCGAAGCGCCTGTGGGACATGATCATGACCTCCACCTACGATTTCGCCGAGCCGGGTTTCATCCTCATTGACCGCGTCAACGAGATGAACAACAACTGGTTCGACGAGGACATCCGCGCCACCAACCCTTGCGGCGAACAGCCCCTGCCGCCCTACGGCGCATGCCTGCTCGGTTCCGTGAACCTCACCAAGTTCGTGCGCGAGCCGTTCACCGAGAACGCCTACTTCGACTGGGACACCTACCGCGACGTGGTGGCGGTATTCACCCGCATGCTCGACAACGTCGTGGAAGTGAACGGCCTGCCGCTGCCCGAGCAGCAGAAGGAGATCATGCGCAAGCGCCGCCACGGCATGGGCTTCCTGGGCCTGGGCTCCACGGTGACCATGCTGTGCATGAAGTACGGCGATGCCGACTCCGTGGCCTTCACCGAAGAGGCGTCCAAGCAGATGGCCCTGCAGGGCTGGCGCACCGCCGTGGATCTGGCCGACGAGAAGGGCCCGGCGCCGATCATGGACGAAGACTTCACCGTCACCAAGGAGATGCTCGCCAAGCGCCCGCGCATGGCTGAAGACGGCTACAAGGCCGGTGACACCGTGAAGGGCCGGGTGCTCATGGCCCGCTACAGCCACTACATGGAGAAAGTCGCCGAGGCCGACCCGGAGACCGTGGACGCCATCGCCGAGAAGGGCGCGCGCTTCACGCACCACAGCTCCATCGCGCCCACGGGCACCATCTCCCTGTCCCTGGCCAACAACGCCAGTAACGGCATCGAGCCGAGCTTCGCGCACCACTACTACCGCAACGTGATCCGCGAAGGCCGGAAGTCGAAAGAGAAGGTGGACGTGTTCAGCTTCGAGCTGCTGGCCTACCGCTCCTTCATCGACGCCTCGGGCCTGCCCCAGGCAGCGGACGCCAACAGCGCCGGCCTGCCGGAATACTTCATCACGGCGGACGACGTCACGCCCAAGCAGCACGTGGATATCCAGGGCGCGGCCCAGAAGTGGGTGGACTCCTCCATCTCCAAGACGGCCAACGTGCCCACGGACTACCCCTACGAGGACTTCAAGGACATCTACATGTATGCCCATGAACAGGGCCTCAAGGGCTGCACCACCTTCCGCTTCAACCCGGAAGCGTTCCAGGGCGTGCTGGTGAAGGAAGAGGATCTGGCCAACACCACCTACCGCTTCGAGCTGGAAGACGGCAGCGTGGTCGAGGCCCAGGGTGGCGACGAGATCGAGTACGACGGCGAAATGCACACCGCCGCCAACCTGTTCGACGCCCTGAAAGAAGGCTACTACGGCAAGTTCTGAGCCCACGGAGGAAACGCACCATGGCTATCAAGATCGACAGCAAAATCGTGGGCTACGAAGTCGCCAAGCCGGACGACGGCGAGGCCAAGCCCACCAACGCCCCGGCGACCACCGAGGCCGCCAACGCCCCCGACATCGAGCACATGCACGAGTCCGTGCAGCGCCCGAACGAGCTCGAGGGCAGCACCTACAAGATCAAGACGCCGCTGTCCGAGCACGCGCTGTACGTCACCATCAACGACATCGTGCTCAACCCCGGCACCGATCACGAGATCCGGCGGCCGTTCGAGATCTTCATCAACTCCAAGAACATGGATCACTTCCAGTGGATCGTCGCCCTCACGCGCATCGTCTCCTCGGTGTTCCGCAAGGGCGGCGACTGCACCTTCCTGGTGGAAGAGCTGCGCTCCGTGTTCGACCCGCGTGGCGGCTACTTCAAGAAGGGCGGCCGGTTCATGCCGTCGCTCGTGGCCGAGCTGGGTGACGTCATCGAGACGCACCTGAAGAAGATCGGCATGATCGAGCCCGAAGAGCTGGACGACCACCAGAAAGCGTTCCTGGAGAAGAAAAAGGCCGAAGCGGCCGGCCACAACCCGGCCATGGACGCCGCCGCGGCCGAGGCCCCGGGCGAGGGCGATTTCCCGGAGAACGCCCAGCTCTGCAAGAAGTGCAACGTCAAAGCCGCGATCCAGATGGACGGCTGCATGACCTGCCTCAACTGCGGGGACAGCAAGTGTTCATAGCGGTCTAAACTGTATACTTTCAACCGCCTTCAATTCGACACTAATAGGCCCCTAAATAAATGTTATTTAGGGGTTTTTCTTTTTTGACTCCAGTGAGATAGGAAAAACAGAGCGCTTGACAATGCGTGTAAAGTGTGTCATTAAGTGTATACTTTTCGTGTTGTTGAAGTAAGCTTCTGAAAAAAAGGAAAAATTAGTGGGAAGGTCTGGGGCTGGCACAGTAATAAGTAAACAAAAAGGTGGCGCGAGTGTGCCCAAAGCCCCTTTCAAGGTCAGTTCTGTCACTATCCCCGGTGCCGGCATTCGGCACGTCCTAACAAACCGTGGCACTGGTTTCCCAATGCGCGCTGCCTCGATCTATGAAGCGCATTTGGCACAAAAGACGGACTCCCATAATACGCGCATCAGGGAGCTGGCTTTCTTTACCTACTTGTACTCCTGGGCGGAGCGGCGCAACGTCGATCTCGATAGGTTGCTGCTGTCAGGCGAGGGGCTAACTCTCCCTCAAGTGCGTTCCTTTGCAGCGTGGCTCAGAGCACCACGCGCCCAGCCCAATGGAGTCATCCCACAGGGAAAACGGCGGACGATCAATGCGGCGTTCGGGGCCTGCTCGGTCATTTGCACTTGGTTCATAAGGCAGTTTGCTAACCCAGCGGCGAACAGAGCACGGCGCGCGATCGACGTGGAAATGCTGGTACAAGCCCAGAAGCAGGCGTGGAAAGACGTTCGTATCAAAGTAAGGCAAGATCCTGTCGCCCCTGATATGACCGAAGATGAAGTTGCTGCCGTTGAGCGATTTCTCAAACCGGAGAGCCGATCCACAGCCGTCGGCCAAGCCATCGCCATGCGCGATTATCTTATGTGGCGAATGGCTATCGAGTTGGGAATGCGAAAGGGCGAGATCTTAGCGATGCGAACAATGGACTGCCCCACTCGTGCGGCGCCTTACTTCAAGATAGTTAGAATCGAAGAGCGTGGCCCTGACTCTACCGATCCACGTAAGAATCCGCCGCGCCCGAAAACACTCTCGCGCGACCTGGGTCTCATTGTAGAAAACACGGTTTTTCCCAAGCTTGTGGCGGATTACATCTCGGCTTATAGATTCAGAATGGTTGAGCGGAATGGCAAGAAGACCAAGAAATTCCTGCTGTCACACAACTTCCTAATTGTCGCCGGGAGCGGCGAGCCGCTCTCGATACGGGCTGCAGATGATGTAGCGAAGGCAATCAGTGCCGGAGCTGGTGTCGATTTCAATTGGCACCTAGCTCGTCACGCCTTCTTCAACCGCGCCTATGCAGGTGTGACGGATATCGAGGATCGGGACGAGTACAGCGCAAAGATGGCTGACCTAGTGTACTGGGGTGGTTGGGAGAGCGAGAAAAGTCTTGAGATCTATACAAGGCGGGCGAGAGCCGATAGAGCGCGCCATGCATTGCGAACTTGGCAGAAAGGGGATGATCGATGGATAGCGCTGGCCTGAAAGAAAATTTCCAGACAGGGCTCTTTGAAGGAGAGGATGGCCGGTGCTTTCTGCGCTGCGAGTTCAACCCGGCTGAGCCGATATGGATCGACGTGACCGACGAGTCATGGCGCGCGGTATATGCCGGAAAGTCGCACGAACTCAATTGGGCTGAGGTCGGCTTACCGGTTGAGCTTACGTTTAGTCTTAAGCAGGTCATGCGGGAGCGCATGAAACGTCGCGCGCCGTCTTATCTTTCGCGGGTTGACCTTACATTAAAGAGTTGGGGGCAGGCTGCGGCTGCCGTTAAGTCGGATCTTTCCAATGGGCTTGGCGTCATCTCGACGTTAACTTGGCTGAACATGTGGGAGAAAATGCGCCCGGATGTTCGGAGCATCTTTCGCTCTCTGTACCAAGAGCTGGCAGACAGGAGACTCGCCGGCGCCGATTATTCGCTCGCCAAGGAGATGAGTCGGTGGAAAGCTAGGAGCGATGTGCGGCAGCTGCGCCATGTGACGACGTGGGATGTCGAAAGTGGCTCGTTTACGTCTTCGGAGTGGGAGCTGATTCGTGAGGCGCTCAATCGCGAAGAACTCAATGAGAGCGATATGGACTGCGCGACCCGAATCTTTGCTCGGATTCTTAACGAAACGCTCAAGCGACCACAGCAGGTTCTTTCGATGAAAAAGGACTCGCTCTGGATCGCCCCCTCAGGGCGTGAGTTCTTTCTGCGTATCCCAAAGGCCAAAGGACAGGCTGCCGAAATGCCAGTTTCTTGGCAGATAACCGAGACACTGGCAAGGGCGATTCAAGACTATTCCGAGCGTCCACAGATCCTTTCACTACAGCAGCGTTTCGATCGGCTAATCGTGATGCCCGGAGCTAGCGGCGAGGGCTTAGGGTGGATGACGTATAGGCAAGTTGACGTCGCGTTCGCCAAAGCTCGCCTGCATTCTTGGGCTCAGCGGCAGGGAATTATCAGTCACCGAACCGACAGAAGCATCAATCTAACGCCATACCGGATTCGCCATACCGGAGCTACGTCGATGGCATTACAAGGCGTGCCCAGGGATCAGATCCAGGAAGTGCTGGAGCATGACGGGCCAACGTCTGCTGATGCATACATTCAAGCTGTAGGCTCTGATCTGATGCCTGCGCTGGAGCGTGCCACGGATCGTGGTGTCGGCAAACTATTCGCTGAGCTGTGCAACTCCTACTTCTTCAAGGGGGCGGTCGTCGACCAGGTTGAACGCCGCCCTATTCACATACCAATCATCGCCGATGAGGTAGCGCAGCCGGCTGTTGTCGGGGCCTGCGGTAAGGACGGGGCGTGCACCGAACATCCTTTTTGGGCTTGCTACAACGGTTGCCCACACTTTCTGGCTTGGCGCGATGCCCCACATCGTGAAGCGTTGGCATACGTTGAGTCCGAGCTAGGGCGTTGGAGCGAAGCAGAAGGCGGTAGGGAGCGTAGCAAGCTAGGCAAAGATTTCGACCGCGTCGGCGCTGCGATCCATGAAGTTATTCGCCAAGTCGAAGAATCTCACGCCCATGAGGTGGGGCAATGAACGCCGTTGATCTTACGCATTGGCTGGCGGATAAAGAGGCCAGTGACATCTTCGTGGAGATTAGTGGCGATCTTCTGACGATAGTGCCGGAAGGATTCGATCTTCAGGCAGATGTTTGGGATATATTGCCCTGGCTTAAAAGGGTTGGAAACAAGAATCAGAGTAAGGTTTATTTCGACGTCATTGTTCATTATGAAATGAAGATGATTTGCAAGCTTTGGGTGTTGCATGCTCGGCGGACTCGCAATGTGGCCTCGCGTAGCTCCGTTTTTGGAAGGATCGTCGCCTTTGAGGCGCTTTCCCATGTGTTAGGGGCCCGGAGTTTCAAGACGCTCAAGACGGATGATTTCAATGCGGCGGAGCGTCGAATCTCTGATAAGTATAGATCTCCTTATCGTTTTTCGAGCTTCCTCCAGCTGGCTTCGAACTGGCTTTCTGTTTCGTTCAATATGCGCTTGGACTACAAGAACCGGTTAGAAAACCGGGCCGCACATGGTCGCCACTCAACCGAGAAAGAAAGGGAAGAAAAACTCATCCCAATTGAGATCGTTCGAGCTATGTTCGAAGCACGGCATCGGGAAGACCTGATCGCGAAGGACAAATTCCTCTTGTCGGTGCTAGCAATTACGATCGCTGCTGGGTTTCGCGTGGGCGAACTAGTTATGTTGCCGACCAATTGCCTGCTAAAATTCGATGGTGCCCTTCATCTTCTGCATCATCCTGAGAAAGGAGGTCGGCCCGTCCCTCGCCCTATTCACCCTCTACTTGCTGATATGGTCGAAGACGCTGTCAACAAGATCATCACGGAGACAAGCGAAGCGCGGGAAGTGGCGAAGAGGTTAGGTGCGAATCCTCAGCTCGATTGGAGTGAAATCCTCAATGAGCCTACTGCCTTTAGGTATTTTACGGCGAAATGGGCGCACGCATGGACGAGCGATCCAAACCACCTGATGATTAACCCAGCTGGGGCCTGGTACACCAAGGGCAGGTGTTTTATCGATGCAATTGGTGCCTACGAGGCGGCGGGCCGAAATCAGTCTCAGGCGGCCAAGAACCTGGGTCTTAATCGAGGCGTGTTCACGAGCCTAATGGCGAACCAAGAAGCGGCTCGTCGCGGTGAGTTGCCACCTGTGTCCAATGGTAAAATGCGTGGACAGGCGCGGGAAAGTTGGGATACTGATCAGCGCGTACTCTCTATCTTGAGGCTCGAAGAACACTGCGGGACAGCGTTGACGCGGCCGCGGCGCGACGTCGTTCAGGACATCATAGACAAGGCGCAAGCACTACAGTTACAGGGGAGGGGCTACCCAAAGCCACCATTCGATACGGCACTGGAATCGCGCTTTCGGCGACAAGTGCGCCCTTTGATCAAGGACAGTAACGGGGAAGGGATCCTTTATCAGGACGAGGCACTTCTGATCATCCAGAAGTACGCGCTCTCTGCTCGGCGCGGAACTAAGGAGGGGGATTTCTCCTCGGTCTCTGAATCTACAATCGCTCGTTGGCTGACTGGTGAGGCGCGTTCTCGAGGCACCGCCAACCATGAAGACAGTGTTTTCAATCGCTTAGGGATTCTCGATCCGAGAACCGGCGAGGTCGCGAAGTTCACGACGCACGATATCCGCCACTGGCTTAACACGATCTACCAGAACGGCGGTCTTTCCGAAGATCAGATTGCGCTGATCTTCAATCGAACGAACAAGCAGCAGAACGCCACCTATGATCAAACCAGTAGCAAAGTGCGGGCGGCTCGCCTGAAGCAGGCGGTTCGGAATAAGGTTGCGGTCGGACAGGTCGCCGAAAGCTACAATCTTTTGGCCGAGTTCTCGAGGGAGGACGCCGAGGATTATCTTGAAGCGGTGCTTCGTATGGTCAATCCAATGCCGCATGGCGTGTGTACCCTCGATTGGGCCACCACTCCATGCCCGCACCACCTCAGCTGCTTTAGCTGTAGCGACGAGAAACCGTGCGAGCATCTCGTTGTTGAACCTGGGCATGATCAAACAACTGAGGAGCTGAAGCGCATGCAGCGCGAATCTCAACTGGTCGCCGGTGCAATCGCCGCTCAGGGCGTCGAAGACTCCCCAACGCTCGATCACTTTAAACGCATCAGTCAAAACGTTGGCATCATGCTAGATCAGATCCGCCAGAGAGGTGAGGAGGACGCGGATGACGGAGTCGCCTGAGGATTCACGGCGGGCCAAAGCAAGGCCGCAGCTGCGAGGTGAGGCGCTGAAGCGACGGATCGAGGCAGTGATTCGTGAGCTAGCCGCTAAAGCGCGCCGAAGCGGCAAGGAATACGTCTACAACGCGAGCCAGGCCGCCAACGCCGTGCCGACGACTCGGAAGACCCTGGCCAAGCACGAAGAACTTGTGGCTCGCGTCCTCGAAGATCTTGAGGCGCGTCGGCGTATGGTTACCGGTGACGCCACAGCGGAGCATCTGCGCGAGAATATTGCGTATCTCAAGGAGCAGATCGCAGAGCGCGACAGAACAATCGACAGCCTCAGGGCGCACCACGTGGACATATACCAACGTTTCTATGCCCACTCTCTCGATGCCGAAATTCTAATACGTCCCATCCTCGAGAAGGAAAGCGAACAAGCCGGGAAATGCCTGTTCTGCGGTACAAAGATCACCGATGAGGAACAATTTAAGCAAGCAATCAATGTCATCGATCTGAAGGGGCGTGAAGATAGCTAACGGGGATTAGTAGGCGGGGAAAGCTGAAAAGTCTTGACGTCGGGGTTCAGAGCCAGGCGCAGCAGGTGACTGGGTGATCACGCTCGCGAAGGTTAGGTTACCTGAAATTGGATCTAAGTCGACCACCGGCATCTCTGGCGAGGCACCGTTCTCCATGGTGCTGGGCAGGGATACGGTGCAGTCCATGGGGAAGTACACGTGTTCCATCTCGCAGTAGGCGCCACAGAGGGATTCATCCAGCCGCAGCGACACCGATTCCAGTTTCGTCCGCAGGTGTTCGAACTCTTCACGATTCGAACTATTCACGAAGGCGGTGTTGTCAGAGGCTGTCTGCCTGTCGAACCCTCCTGTGCAAACTTAGATTGACCTTTCATGTATCCGATTGCTTTCTGGATTGGTATAACGTGTTGAGATCGCAAATCATTCACTGTTGCCACCCTCGGGCAACAACTACCAAGCCTTCGACCCCGGAAGGCCGGTGCGGCAACGCACATAGCGGGTTGTTGCTTCAGTGTAGTCGGCCGCAAGGTCTCACCCAACAACTAACTAGCAACTTTATGGCTTGTAAGTTTATGATGTTGTTAGCATTCTGTGAACTTGGACAGAATACTTCCACCCATCATTCGGTCAGTAGTCTGGTCTTCCAGCCCCAATCGCTGACTCAATACCCGCACCGTCGGGTGTTGTAGGCATTTGATCTCATAGCGATTTAGCAGGCTGCCTATCACCCTTCTGGGGGTGCTGGGCTGGCGCACTTGGCCATGAACTCGGACACTATACCTCCCACCCTCTGGCATCTCAGATTACTGATGTAGCAGCAAGGTGCATGCCTTATAAACCCAATTTTCGGGGCTTTCCTGCCCTTTGATAACGTATCTTCACGGATCTCCTGATATGACTATCAATTGGAGCGCCCTATGCTCCCCAAGTTAAACGTTGGTTTATGAGAGCTGTGCCCCCTGATCTAGAGGTAGGCCGGAATACCTTCCACCCTAGGCTTGCTCTCTCATGTAATCCAAGGCCGACGAAGTCGGGCGCAATACCTCGCACACAGCGACCGAGACATTGTCGAGCTGCTTACGAACTCAGGACGGAATCCTCGCCGCCTTGATGCCACCAACGGTCTGCTATTGTGAGTCGCACTTTGATTCGGCTACAAACCATAGGATTTGGAGACACGCCTATAAGCCTGAATCCTTGGCGCCGAACCGGGCTACAGCACCCTGGATTAGAGGGATAGCGAGACGTTCGGCACCTCAATTCCCCTTCGACGCGGCCGTAGACAGACCGGGCCCCTATAATCACGGTATGCGTGCATAGGCCTCACACAGGTGAGTATCGCAAAGCTCGACATTAGAATTCTCTTATTATTTTCTTCATATAATCACGATTATTATGTGCCAAGCCGGCAACTGGAGTACGCAAAAGCATTATTAGCGAACGGCGGAAGCCACTAGGATAACCCTGAGTCAACCCCCAGAGATTGACGCAGCAAGAGGCGAAATTTAGATCATCGCGTAAATTTATACACCCGGAGTATTCTTGAAAGGTTTCGTTAATCTCACGATGAATATGATCTTTATCTAGATCTAATCTATCCGAAAATCCCGCGCAAAAAAGAGCAGAAAACGGGCTGTTAACATCTCCATCAGGGACTGCTCTCAACATGACAGCAAGTCCAAGGCGGAGTACATCCTCTAGGTCAATTGACCGATAGCCCTCGTTGGCTAAGAGTCTATCTATCTGTTGATAGAGGCTCATCGTTGTCTCAGCAGATCCCGTGCCAAGCCGACAGACCGCCAGTACCAACGCATCGTCGCTCATTCTCACTCCTTCCCCTTCTAAATCCGCAAGTCACGATAGCAGAGCAGACTTGATCCATCGATACAACGCCCCCCTCCTGCCTCTGCCGTTCATATGGATACCCGGGCCAAGTCACAGGTCTTTGTGGTTGATGGGAGAGCGCGCATGGATTTTCAAGTCGATGCCGGGCGGCATGAATTGACCCAATCCACCTGTAACCCAGCGGGTACCCATAAACCTCCAACACCATGGCACGCTACCATATATCGTGTATTCGAATTCCTTAGTGCGGTTTGTCCCTAGGCCTTACACTCTCAAAAAGGCTTGTACAGAGCTCCCGCCACGCACCCAACCATGAAAAACAGATATTGCATAGCTCCTGTGCTCGCGGTACGTTGACTGATCAGCTTCCGGATTATGAGACTGGGGTCACTTGCCTCTTGTCACATAGCCAAATTGGCTAACTAACGAAAACGCAAGAAGTTCTGGCGCAAAGCTTCTAGATTAAAGACATATGGGAGCGCGATCGCGGCTCTCATGCTTACTGCAAATAGGTGGACGCATTGAGCACTGAAGGGCAACGCTTTTCCAAGTCTCGACTGATAGATTCTTACAGAAGTGCATTCCCAGCTTCAGACCGGAGTGTAATTGAACCGATTTGCTGGAAAATATCTAAGGAAGTTTTTAAGGGTGCTTGGCGCTTTCCTGCCCCTAAAGTATCGTCTAGTAACGGTAATAGTATCTATTATTTCAAGGATGTAGAAACTGAAATAGTAGTTCGTAAAATTGACAATAACATAAAAAAATCTTACAACATAAAGTCTTCCAATAAAGATAAGCTAATACAACAAACTATACATCTTTTAAAAGAGCCCATACCAAAATATATAATTCGGCTTGATATAAGGAATTTCTTTGGGTCATTTGATCCAAGCCAGCTGCTTCTCCGCTTATCTCAAGAAGAAAAAGTTTCCGACGAAACCGTAAACTTACTAAAAGCGCTACTTGAGACTACCTCGCTCTCTGGCTCCCAGGGGTTACCACGAGGTCTCCCGATTTCAAGCACTTTGAGTGAGTGGAGGTTTCAGGAGGTTGATAGAAAAATTAGAAATCTTGATGGAGTCTATTATTATGGTCGATTTGTCGACGATATGTTGATTTTTGCTTATGAAAACCCTCGGAGTATAGTTAAGCGTATAGAAAGCATACTGGATGTTAATGGGTTTTCACTCAACTATGAGAGCGAAAAACATACAACTATATCGGTGGTTGATAAAGCCGAACCAGGACGAGAAGTTTTCTCATACTTGGGTTATTCTTTTTCTGTGCGGTGCTCATCAGATGATTCGGATAGCCTAGAAGTGAGGGTTGCAGAAAATAAAATAAAAAAAATAAAATCAAGAATAATAAAAGCTCTTCTCTCATTTGGGGGCAATAGCGACTACACTCTTTTAAAGAATAGAATTCGCTATTTAACCGGGCATTACCCAGTATATCGTGTTGGCATTAAAAGAGAAGGTCTTGTGGGCGGTATGCGCTGTGCTTATCCTCATGTTAGTCATATTGAACAGCTTAAAGATCTTGACGATTTTAAAGCTAAAGCTCTTTACTCTGGAAAACGCTCATTCGCTCGTAAGGCGGTAGGAAAATTGAGTAGTCAGCAGAAACGTGAGATTGCGAAAATTTCTTTTCAAAAAGCATGGGAATGGAATAAGCGTTACATGTGGAGCGGAAGTGAAATAACGAGGATCGCGGGGGTCTTTAAGTGATGGGTAGAATAGGGAGAGATTATAGTTTTCTGCTTTGGCGTCCAATAATCACTGATCTTCAGCCATACGAGACCCCGTTTATTTTCTCTGGGTACAATTTCTTTATTCGATATGCTTCTCGGAAAGAAAGCAGCCTAGACAAGATTACCAGAGAGATTTTTTCCTACAAAAAGGAAACAATACCTTACCACTATGAAGCGGCGCTGAAAGACGGAAAAAAAAGGGACTTGAGCGTAATTCATCCTGCAACGCAGTTAAACGCTTGTGATTTCTATGATAAGTATAACTATATAATGCTTGATAGGTGCGCGAGATCGTCGTTCTCTTTAAGGAGGCCAAAAGACGTCGCATCGTTGTCATGGAGCCCCAAGGAAAATCAAAGCTGGGGAGGGAGTTACAATAGTCTTGCGAAAGATATAAAAAAAGAAAAAATCGAAATATCGGATGAGGTTGCGCCTGTTTTCTATAGTTATTTTGAGTATTCCAAGTTCGATAGGCTGTATAAATTTCACGAATCCGAAGAGTTTATGGAGCTTGAGCGAAGGTTTTCGCGCCTGTGTGAACTCGACGTGAGTCGATGCTTCTATAATATATATACGCATTCGATTTCTTGGGCAGTTAAGAAAAAACAGTTTTCGAAGGATTACCGGAGAGTTCGAAAAACATTCGACGCTAGATTTGACGAGCTTATGCAGGTAATGAACCATAAGGAAACTAATGGAATTGTCGTGGGGCCGGAAATATCTAGGGTGTTTGCAGAAATAATATTTCAAGATATAGATGTAGCGGTTGAGAAAGAAGCGGAAGAGATGTCGCTGCGTAGAGGTTTAGATTTCGATATCAGGCGATACGTTGATGATTACTACATATTTTCTAATGACGAGTCAAAAATATGGAAAATAAAGGAAATAGTTGAGAGTGAGTTGAGATCCTACAAGCTCTATGTCAACCCCGGTAAAGTTGTCTTCAGAGAGCGGCCATTTGTAACCAATATTTCAGTTCTCGCTAATAATCTGAAGGATCTCATTGATTGGTATTTTGCGGATGCAATGGAGACTTCGCAAGAAGATATATATAGACAAGTTCGATATCGTCCCAGGGCGGCGAGGGATCGTAAGGTAACGTGGAAGAATTTTCTTCGAAGATACAGGTCGCTCATATATGAAACGGATTTGTCTTTAGGGAGTGGTGCAGCAATAGTCTTTGGCGGAATAAGGAAAAGATTGCAACAATATGAGCGCTTTGGTTGGTGTCATGCGAGTGTTGACGACGAAGTTATAGCGCTTCAACGGTTTATCGCGGACATGGGGCATGTGATTCGATTTATACTTGGCGCATCCCCGAATGTCAGTGGCTTGGATAGTGCTCTGAAGTCGTTGTTACTTCTGAGAGAGATCGGCGGTTGTTGCGGCCAGTCAGTAACCAATGAGGTTGACTTAGTTATTGAGCGTGTATTCGATGATTTGTTTATCGACTCAGAAAGACCAAAAGACGGCCTCGAGTTTCTTTCTCTCGAATTCTGCAGCATGTTGCCTCTCAGAAGAATTATTCGAGAACGTCGACAGATCGATAGAGACCTGTTGAAGCATGCATGGATTGTGTTGATCAATGATGCTGAGCGTTCCGGCGAAGGGTTTCCCTATTGGCCGTGCATCGCGTTCCTCTATTATGCCCAAGGTCGCGACGAATACTATGATCTAAAGCGTTCTGTCTTGGCCTATCTCGTGAGGTGGTTGCGCCGGTCGAGGATCATAGATGATACGTCTGCTGCTTTAGCTTTTCTTGACGTCGGGGGATACCCGGACTTCACAGTGCGTGAGCGTAGTGCACTGTGGCGGGCGGCGCACCGCGCGTACCGGCCTGGTGCACAGATTGTTTGGGCGGACGCCACGGAGTATACGGAGCGGCCGAAAGCGTGGTTTGTCAACTGGAACCTTGAGGTAAACATTCGACAGGAACTCGAGAAGAAGCCGGTGGATAGGAACTACTAAAGACGGTACCATCGTTAACTGTCTGGCTTACAGGGTCACGAACACGGGAGTAAATGCGGCGTTAAAACGCGGGCATGAGCTCTTGATCTTACACACGAGCGAGCCAGACTGGTGCGACCTTGGCAACAAGGTCGCACCATTTTTGTTGATACGGCGGTTCTGGTTCGCGTATCACTCTGATGCCCCAGCGCGCATAATGTGTATCTGGTGGACACAAAGGACAGAATGACGGATTTATGGCTCGCTCAAGAGGCACCACGCGCTGTGACAGCTATCCGGCTGGCATAGCGAAGTCACACCATCGTGGTCTCGGTTGGCGTCTCAGCAGACAGGATGCTTTCGCGAGCAAGCTCTGCAAGGGAGAGGCGGACGTCCAACAACGCTCCTGCCGGGTACGCACGACGCAGGGTCGTTTGTCCCGATCGTCGAGGTGTTTGTTAGCGTGTTCTCCAGGTAGCCACGCAGCTGTATCGGGATGGGCGTCTTGCGGGTACTGTACTCTCGAACCCAACGCTAGATTCCTGCGGTTGCTTCTTACTGGCTAGGGAGCGAGGGCCTGCTAGGCTTGGCGCATGGCGAGTAAAGGACGAGCAGGGTACCTTGTGACTATGTCCGACAGTGAACGCGACACCACGGAGATCGTGGTCAAGCGATCAGATACCGGTGAGCGTCGCTTTTTTCTACCTGACGGAACACCGATCGTTAAGTCCAGTATTGCCTTGATCCGAGCCTTGCAGGACGGACTTCCGGCGACGATGGCGCTGAAAGTCCCGGAAGTGACGGGGTTGCCGCGTAGGATCGTTGACCAGGTGGTGATTGATCGGCGCACGCTTAATCGCCGTTTGGATAAGGGCGAGGCTTTGCACGCCGAGGAGGCAGATCGCCTGATCCGGCTCCTGCGGATCGTAGAGCGTGGGGATCTTGCCTTCGGATCACCTGCGTGTTCGGTTGAGTGGTTGACCGAGGAGAACGGTGCCCTTGGTTGTCTCGCGCCGGTGATGCTCTGCCGCACAGAAACGGAAGCAGAAGTGGTGGAGGACATGCTGACGGCCCTCATCCAAGGATCCGCTGCGTGAGGGCATGGCGTGTCATGGCCGATGACACTATGCGTCTCTTGATGCGAAAAACGGCGGTATCGGTCAGGGTGGTGGCACACGAAAGGCTTGCCGGTGATCAGTGTTCGGGAACCGGAATCGCCTCAACAGATGGGGTTCGTGGAGCGCTTACGTTCTCCCTGATGAGCGAACCTTTTCATTACAACACTCTAACCGAGCTTCACTGCCAGCCGTGTGATTCCGCCTCTGCTGTTCTCCGTCGACCAGCTATAGCTGATGTAGCGTCAGGGTTATTCGTCGGAGGCGATCCCATTCGGAGTAATCACCCATTTGGGGGGTGGCTGCGGGCGCCTTTCATGTGGGCACTGCACAGTTACTTGCCTGTGGCAAAGTGGGAATACCCGTAGCCACACGAAACAGCTCTTACGGCAATGTCAGCCTTTGCCAGGATCGTGGAGCGCCGTAGTCGGCGGTGGATAGGTCATTCCTCCCTGTCTCGTGCCGTACCCTTCGTTGCTCGTAGAGGTTCTCGCCGCACAACCGCCTCCAGGAGGCGGCCGAGCACTAACATCTCTTTTCTGCAGTCTAAGACGGGTTGTGAGGATCCGTAATACCCTTCTCTATTGGGGAGAGAATCCTAAAGTATCCATCGTAGCTGGAGAAAAGTAACCATCTTGGAAGTATCGACATCCGAAACACGCCACGCTTAAAGGTTATGCCGCACATGTATCCACCTATAGGGCGCATATAATAAGTGCGGCTGAGGTAAGCCGCACGCTGGGAGGTAACGACGAACCCCGGTCACCCCAAGGTGCCGGGGTTTTGTTTTGAGGGGCACGGCCATGGCGAACCCGGACCAACCGTTTGGCACACCGCCCGATTTCCGCTACCGTCGTGGAAAGGCGACAAGCGGGAACCGCGCCATGGACCCAGGCGGGCACAGCATTGATCACAGAGCACTACCGTCATGCGACGTCCAGCGGGCTCCGTACCCCTTTCCCGCCACGGTTCAGCACGTGCGTGTAGATCATCGTCGTGCGCACATCACTGTGGCCGAGCAGTTCCTGGACCGTGCGGATGTCGTACCCGGATTCCAGCAGGTGCGTGGCGAACGAGTGCCGGAAGGTGTGGCAGGACGCGGGTTTCTTCAGTCCCGCACGCCGAACCGCTTTCTTCACGGCTCGTTGCAACCCTTGCTCGTCCGCGTGATGCCGGCGCTGGACTCCGGAGCGGGGATCAACGGAGAGGCGCGACGCCGGAAAGACATACTGCCAGCCAGGCTCCGTGGGGGCAGACGGATACTTTCTCGCCAGCGCGTGGGGCAGCCACACCGCTCCATACCCTGCAGCAAGATCCTGCCGGTGTCGTTCCTCCGTCCGCCGAATCTGTTGTTCCAGCGGTTGTACCAGGGATTCGGGCAGCATCGTCACCCGATCCTTCGCGCCTTTGCCGTCCCGGACAAGAATCTCACGCCGAGAAACCTCGACATCCTTGATACGAAGACGAACGCACTCCATGAGCCGCAGCCCCGCGCCGTAGAGCAGCGACGCCATCAGCCAGTGCGTGCCTTCCAGATGGGCAAGCACGGCTTGGACCTCTGTGCGCGTCAGCACCACGGGCAGGCGCGCAGGCTTCCTGGCGCGTTCTACGCTCTGGATGGCGTCAAGCTGCTGGCCCAGCACGTCCCGGTAAAGAAACAAGAGAGCGCTGAAGGCCTGATTCTGTGTCGAGGCCGCCACATTTTTCCTGGCCGCCAGATGGGTAAGAAATGCCTCAACCTCGGGTGCGCCCATGTCCCGAGGATGTCGCTTTCCGTGGAAAAGAATGAAGCGCCGAATCCAGTCGACGTAGCTCTTCTCCGTGCGAATGCTGTAGTGCTTAAAACGAATCCTCTCCCGGACTTCGTCCAGCAGCTTCGGCGCCTGCTCCATGGCGACCTTGCTCCCTGTTCAAGTGATGTGTTCGAACACGTCAAGCCTAGCTACGACGGTGCACCAAGGCAAGTGGACGCATGTTATACGTTACTAATGACGCGATGTGACACGTTTATATCGACGTCTACTTTTAGTTGGGCGGCGCATAAAGACACAATTACAGGAGGCTGAATGATCCGACTTGATGACCAAGTAGCAATTGTCACTGGAGCGGGCCGTGGTTTGGGGTTCTCATATGCAAAACTGCTTGCCGATAGAGGAGCACGGGTTGTCGTTCATGATGCCGGCGTGAGCAAAGATGGCACGGATATAGATGCGGGCGTGGCAGCTGATGCCGTGAAGAACATTCAGGAGGCGGGTGGAACGGCAGTTCCGAGCACGGAGCTTCTTGATAGTCGAGACGCGTGCAGGAGAGTCGTTGAAACGGCGCTAAAGGAATTTGGCCGTCTCGATATCTTGGTGCACAACGCTGGATGGGTTGCGTATGAGTCGATTGAAGAACTAACTCCAGAATTTTTGCAGCGTGCCAATAGCGTCAACATCGAAGCGCCGACGTGGTTGGCTCAAGCGGCGTTCACCACCATGAGGCAGCAAGGTTATGGTCGGTTCGTGCTCACGACCTCGGATAGAGCGATTTACCAGCAGTACGTTTTTAGTGGCCTTGCTCCCTATGCAATGGGAAAGATGGCCCAAATTGGCCTCATGAACGAGCTCGCGGTAGAAGGAAAAGAGCATGGAATCCTCGCCAATGCTATTTGTCCGGTAGCGAAGACGCGAATGTGGGGAATACAAGACGAACCGAAGGACTTGCGACCAGAGCAAGTTGCCCCGGGCGTCCTATACCTTGCCTCACCGGAATGTCGAGATTCTGGCGTGATACTGCGAGCCGGAAATGGACAATTCACCGGGGCACACTGGGTCGAGCGGGAGAATGTAGCTTATCCGCAAGACCTTGCCGCAATTGAAGCTTCTACGGCCGAGGATGTGGCGAGTCGTTGGCACGATATTACTTCCAATGTTGCATTTTGAGCGAAACGTGAGCAGCCGGAGTATCGTGCCGCCCAACAAATCGTTGGAGAGGGACTTTTGCTACGCAGGCTGCGCCTGCTCCGCAAAAGCCCCTCAACTCAGACGTTAGGCACAGCAATGAGCGATGAAAAGAAACTTATGTCTGTAGATTTCTTTGGAAACGGGTTATGTACTCATTGCCACTTGGCGCGGCAAGAATTAGAAGAGTTTCGGGCTTTTAACGAGGCCAGTGAATCAGCATGGGGAAATAGGGATAAACAGCTTCAGGATCACTTGGATTCGATTCTCGTTAAATACCCAGAATCAAGCCACGGTGAGATTGTCGAAAGTTACGGCTGGGACCTTCACGTGAACCAAGTAAAGTACCCAAGTATCCATCGTCAGTCGATAATTTTGACAATCTTTAGCTTCCTTGAGCATGAATTAAATAGCCTGTGCTATATCCTGTCTGAATCGGTTAGCAGCTCAGTATCACTGAGAGATTTAAAAGGTCAAGGCGTGGAAAGGGCTTTTCTTTATCTTAGAAAAATCGCGGAGTTTGATTTATCTAAAGCGAACAGTGAGCTGACTTACATTCGTGGATTAAATTCGGTTAGGAATCAAATAGTCCATAATGGTGGGGCTCTTCCGCAAGATGCAAAACATAAAGCCAACATGTTTGTGAATTCGTGTCGAAATTTGGCTGGAGATCCAGGAAGCAGTCTTCGTGTTCGAGAGGAGTTTGTACCAGAGATGATTGGAGTTTTGATGGCTTTCTTTGGGAAACTAGAAGAACAAGTGCAAGGTCATATTCAGGCGTATAACCGAGGTGCCTAACCAAGCGGTCAACCGGACGCCAAAAGCATGCCGCTTTTGGTTCCCTCCGCTTCGCTCCGGCGCCGGTTATCGCAAGCGTTATATGGTTTTGAAGAAATGCGACTAGATCATGCCGAAGACTTAGCGGCGTTCGTCGAGGAGCTCAAGCGGGAAACAGACCGCGGCCTCCCGCTTGTAAGTGCGGCGCTCATCGACGACAAACTGTTTGAGAGCCTTCGCGCATTCTTTGTGGAAGGGAAATCCACCGAGCGTCTACTTTCGGGGTATAGCGCGCCATTGGGATCCTTTTCGGCCCGAATCGACGCGTGCTTCTCGCTCGCGCTGATCGACCAGTATGAGTACAACGAAATATCGCTTATCCGAAAGGTGAGAAACGAATTTGCCCACGGGCAACATGGGTTAACATTCGAGACAGAGCCTGTGCGTGGGTATTGTTCCAGCCTGCAATCCGACCTGCCGGAAGGAGCAGGCTATCCCACCACAGATCCGCGATTCCGCTTTACCAATGCTGTGATCTGCATGGCGTTGCGACTTTACTATCGTCCTGAGTGGGTGAAGAAGGAGCGCCGCACCTCGAAAGAATGGGTCGACCCTGATGCAACGAGGTGGCGATCAACGGAGGACGAACCACCGCCTCCGGGAGTGCCCGTAATGGGAATCGGAAAGCCTCGGAAGCCATGAGGAAGGTCGCATATAACCATGCGGTGCAGGTGACGCCGGAACCGCTGGGCGGTTCCGGCGCTCCTGACCTTCAGCGTTAGAGCAATACCAGAGGGAGGAGCTAAAAATGGCAATAGTGAGGAGAAAGTGTTTTATTTCATATCACCATGCAGATCAGCATGAAGTAAGCCAATTTGTACGCTCATTCGATCATGAGCAAGATGCCTTTATCGCTCGTGGGCTCGGCCAAGAGATGTCTGAGGATATCATTAATAGCACTAATACGGACTACGTAATGAGGCGGATTAGACAACTGTACTTGGGGGATTCTACTGTCACTCTCGTCATGCTCGGTAAATGTACTTGGGCTCGAAGATATGTTGACTGGGAAATCCAGTCATCCTTGCGTCAAGGTGAAAACACCACGCCAAATGGCTTGCTGGCAATAAAGCTACCAAGTTATGAGCTTGGACAAAAGATCTTTCCAGATAGGCTAAACAAGAACTTGAAACAAAATGATGCTCAAGAGGACTGTTATGCCAGATGGATAGCATATCCAAGAACGACGGATCAGCTTGTTGACGCGATCGAGAGAGCATACCAACGACGAGCTACTCATCGAAAATGGATTGTGAACCCTCGTGACAGAATGGGTTATAACCGTCAATGCTAGGAATCTAGAGGATGGCAAATACAGAGAGTCTTCCGGATCATTTTCGCCTGATACTTGATCAGGGTTTAAGTCTAACTATAGAGGCAAGCGGTCCATTAGTTTTGACGCTGATAATTTTTGTCATTCTAGCGATCGGTTTGCGTCTGATCTTATCTGTCTGGGGTCCCTGGAGATCTTTCGAAATAGATGAGGCAGAGTTTGGTCTTGGTGATCAGAAAGTAAAAATAAGACCAAACGAGATAGACAGGCAGATCGCATACAAAATATGGGTCGAACTGAGTACGCGAAAAGTTGGCCTGGAAATTGATCTTGATAATGACGTGATTTCTGAGATCTATGATTCATGGTATAGCTTTTTCTCTGTTACCCGAGAGCTTATCAAGGATGTTCCTGTTTCGAAATTCCGACGTAAAGATACGGAGAGGATTATCTCCTTATCAATCGATGTGCTGAATTCTGGTATACGCCCTCACCTTACAAAATGGCAAGCAAGGTTTCGTAGATGGTATGACTTTCAGCTTGCAAAGGATGAAAATGCTGATCTTCATCCCCAAGATATACAGAAGAAGTTTCCAGATCATGAAGAATTGAAGAAGGATATTATGGCAGTAAACAAAAATCTTATTGGGTACAGAAAAAAAATGCATCAGTTGGTTTCCGGGATATGAGATGCTCTAACAAGGCGCTCGTTCGGACGCAAACCACGCTGCGCTTCGTTTGCGCCGCACAGCTTCGGCGTTAACCATATGATCGCGTACTTTTTTCCATTTGTTGCAGTTGTTGTTCTGACCGTTTTAGCGAAGGTGTCGGCGGGAATTGAGCTTCAGCGCGACGAATTGCTTCCGCTCCTAAATTTTGAGCCGTTTGTGTATGTTCTTTTTCTGGGGGCAGGTGTTTCGCTCATTGTCTCTCACCGATCACGTGTCCCAGAAATTTTGGGAACTTATCTCGTAGTTCCTTTTTCTGGGGCCCTTACAGGGTGGGGGGGGGCGGGTCTCACCATTGTGGAGCTGCTGTCAGGACACTGGCAAAACGTCCCGGTCGGCATTGCGCTGTCGGTTTTAATGGCTGCCATCACACTAGCGCCTGTGTTAATTGTTGGTAACGCTGCAAATTTCACAGCTGACGTGCGGAGTCGCTTGTTCAGAAAGCCACCGCATGTGTGGCTCACGTATCTTATGGCTGTCTCCTTGGCTGCCGGTGGTCTATTCGGTTTGTGGAGTTTGTATGGTTAACCAGGCGGTCAGCCGGACGCCAAAAGCTTACCGCTTTTGGTTCCCTGCGCTGGCGTTCCGGCGCCGGTTACCTTAACGTTGGGCAGATGAGAGCATTGGAGTTCCCGTGGCACGCAACATCGAGATCAAGACTCGTTCAACCAGCTTTGAGGAGCAGGCTCGGATAGCCGCCCGCATTGCAGATGGCCCACCTGTACTGATCGAGCAGACGGACACCTTCTTTCATGTGCCACGCGGTCGGCTCAAGCTCAGGGAGTTCGGCAACGGTACAGGTGAGTTGATCCAGTACATCCGAGCGGATTCCTCGGGACCCAAGCAGTCGACGTATGTCCGCTCGCCAACGCACGAGCCTCAGTCTCTAAAGGAAGCTCTGTCAGCCGCGCTTGGCGTTCGCGCCATCGTGCAGAAGCGGCGCACGCTGTTTATGGTTGGGCAAACCCGAATCCACCTGGACGAGGTGAAGGGGCTGGGCCGATTCATCGAACTTGAGGTTGTGCTTCGGCCGGAGCAGACCGAAGAGGAGGGGGACTCTCGTCGCGGAGCAGCTAATGTCAAAGCTTGGCATCCACCAAGTCGATTTGGTCGCGGGGGCATATGTAGATCTGCTGGCGAGTGGAAGGCCCAACAACAGCGTGGAGCCGACGCGCTAACGCTCACGTTGGGCCGACAGAGGAGGAGCAGAATGGTTGCTACCGGTAAATGTCCGAAGTGTGAAAGTGTCGTTAGCTCTGTCCGAATAGAGGATGTTGACGGCAAGGTGGGGTTCCAGTCCAAGTGGCACTGCATTTCGTACTGCTGTCCTTCGTGCAACACCGTGCTGGGCGTTCAAATGGACCCGGTTGCATTAAAGACGGATACCATTAACGGAGTGGTAGAGAAGCTGCGCGGTCAAGTATGAAGCGCTGGATGGTTGGCGCATAGGAGGCGGAGTGGCAATCTGCAATGCGATCCAGAACATGACGAAGTTGAGTTTCGTATACCACGGGTATCCTAGGGTGGTGGAACCACACACCTATGGCATCGACACCAAGGGGCATGAAGCGCTGCGCGCTTATCAGGTCGCCGGTGGCAGCGAGTCTGGTGAATACGCTGGCTGGAAGCTCTTTCATGCGCAGGAAATGCGAGGGTTACAGGTGCTGGAAGAGGGCTTTGCCGGACCTCGGCAGGGCTACAAGCGGGGAGACAAGGCATTCTCCCATATCCGATGCCAGCTGTAGCATAGCCATGCCCAACGAGGCGCTCGTTCGGACGCTCCTTACGTCGCGCCGCACAGCTTGAACGTTAGCGATCAATAGAGAGGGTGGTTATGTCTGTGAGGGACTATGAAGAAAGGCCGTTTGTAGTCGCCGTTGATGCTAATGGGGCGGATGACTGCGGGATCGAACCGAATCCGTCTGACGGTGGAAGAACGGAGACTGCATGGGTGAAGCTTGTCGACGACGAGACAGGGACGCTTTGGGCCATGGCCTCAGTGCAGGTATATGAAAGGCCGATTCCTTACACCGACCATGAAGAAAGAATCTTTTCAGAAGACGACGTTTCAATAGAGCTATTCGAGGTCGAGGATAGCGAAACGGTTCCACCCAGGATAGTAGAAAAGTTGCTTGAGGACACGAATGCGGTAGAAATCTTGCGCCACGTATGTCGCGAAGCGGATCAAGAAGATCACTCGCTGTAGTGGGAACGGATATCGTGCTAACAAGCCGGTGAACCCGACGCCGGAAAGTAACGCGGCGCTTCGCGGGAAACAAAGTGGCGGCGCGGTTTGCCGGCGACGTTAGCTCTGCAGAGGAAAACTTATGCCACATAAACTTAAAGGCAGAGATGGAAAGGCCATAACTATTCCTGATGGCGGGCACGGGCTTCAAGGTCGTGACGGACACATGGTTGCGATCCCAAAGGGTGGGCATGGCTTGCAAGGCAGAGATGGTAGAATGGTAGCCATTCGCGCTGGTGGTCATGGGCTACAGGGGCGCGATGGGCGTATGGTTTATATTCCTAATGGTGGGCATGGCCTCCAAGGCCGTGATGGTCGCATGGTCGCTATACCTAAAGGAAAGCATGGTGTCGAAGATGAGAAAGGTCGTATTCGAGTCAAGAGCTAACAAGGCCATTAAATTCGCTCCCTGCGGTCGCCGTGACCTTGCCCGACTGAATTGGATTGGACACGTTCATGCGGCCAGTTTCCCGAAGGCGGCCGGCGATTGAAAGCCCAGCGCTGAGTGCAGCCGCCGCCGATTGTAGAACCGGAGGTAGTCATCGACATGGCTGACCAGCGCGGACACGGATTGCTGCAGGTGGGCCTCGGTGACGTCGGACTCGGCCTTCAGCGTGCCAAAGAAGGACTCCACATGGGCGTTGTCGTAGCAGTACGCCCGGCGACTCATGCTCTGCGTCAGGCTGTGGCGGGCGAGCAGCGCCTTGAAGCTGTTGGCGGCGTACTCGATGCCCTGATCCGAATGAAACAGCGCACCGCGGCGCGGCCGATGATGTTGCAGGGCGTTGATCAACGCCGCACAAGTCAGCTCAGCCGTGCGCTGCTGCGATGTCGCCCAACCAAGGATCTGTCGAGTGTATTGATCCATGACCACCGCCAAGAACAGCCAACCGCGCTGCGTGTGGATATACGTGTAATCGCCGACCCAGACCTCGCCGCGCCGGTTCGCCGGCCCTTGCTCCAGAAGCCTGTTCGGCACCTGATACTGAGCAGCCCTTCCAGGGCGCGGGCGATAGCGCTTCGCCTGACGGGCAACCAGTCCATCTTCACGCATCAGCCGGGCCACGTGATGGCGCCCACACGGGTATCCCATGCCATCCAGCACCTGCTTGATGCGCGGGCTGCCATAGATGCCTCGATTGGCAGCAAAGGCCTGGCGAATGGGCTTGAGCAATACGGCATCCTCAATGGCTTGGGCACTCGGCATCCGCTGCGACCACTCGTAGAAGCTGCTCCGCGGCACGCCAAGGGCGTCACACAGGCGCTTCACCGAGAAGCGGTCCCGCCGCTCGGCTATGAATCGGTATCTCCCGGTCGGCGTTGTCCGAAAAAACGCCGCGCTTCCCTGAGGATCTCGTTCTCCTCGTTCAGCTTGCGGTTGTCACGCTTCAACGCCCGGATCTGCCGCCGTAGCTCCGCGGCTTCGGCGTCACTACCCTTGGGAGGCTTTGCCATGAATCGACCCTCGCGGTATTCCTTCTTCCAGCGTGACAGCATAAACGGGTGGATGCCCAGCCGTGCAGCCACGGCCTGGGTCTGGACGCCGGGTTGCAGCGCGAGCTCCACGGCTTCAACCTTGAACTGGTCATCGTAGCGGCGGTACTTCATGGATCACCTCATCAATTGCAAAAACGAAGAGGTGTCCAATTCAGCCGGGCAAGGTCATGGCGCTCCAAAGCCGGCCGGTTACGCTGAGCGTTATGCAGTTGTCGCTTTTAAAAAAGCACCATAGATTTCGACTAAGGAGTTATAAGTGGCTGACCTAGCATCTCAACCAACCTCGATCCAATCAATATACAGCTGGTATAAGGAAGATAAGCTATACGTTAATAGACGGTATCAAAGAAAACTTGTATGGACTCAAGATGAGAAGCAAAGGTTAATTGAGTCAATATTAAAAAGATACCCGATTCCCGCGCTCTTTGTTGCCGAGCGAGAAGAGGCGGGCACGTATGAAATAATAGATGGCCTTCAAAGGCTTCATGCTATTGTTTCATTTATAGAAACGTCATTTCCAGATTTAGACGGGCAATTCTTCAACCTTGAACACTTTCCTACCGCGAAAAGTCGTGCAGATTCTGGTGGTTTTGACCCTACTCAATCGGAAAGTCTTATTGATCAGGGGCAGGTGACCACGATCCTTGATTATACGTTGGCGCTTTCTGTGATGCGCAATGCAACGGAGGATGAAATAAATGACGTATTTGACAGAATTAATACCTATGGTCACCGGTTAAGTGATCAAGAAAGAAGGCAGGCGGGTGTCCAAAACGAATTCTCTGAGGTCGTTCGTCATATAGCTTGTGAAATACGAGGGGACGACTCTGCTGATGTATTGACACTTAGTTTGATGCCGTCAGTTAGTGTTGATTTGCCAATGTCCAAGCACGGCTATGAAGTGCGCGCAGATGAAGTTTTCTGGGTTCAGCAGGGTATCCTGCGATCTACAGATCTGCGAGATAGCGAAGACGAACAGTGTATAGCGGATATTGTGGCTTCGATAGTTGGGAGTCAACCAATTCCTAGGTCTAAGGATGCTTTAGATAGCGTGTACGCGGACGGAAGCGAGGAAAATAGAAGAATATTGAGCTCGCTTGATGTATACGGCCCCGAGCGCATATCAGAGGAGTTCAAATTTTGTGTTGAAGAAATACAAAAAATATGCAGTCAAGGGGGCGAGGAAAAGCTAAGAGATTTGATCTTTGAAAAAAGAACAACGAACCCATTTCCTTCCGTTTTTGCCGTTCTGTTTATCGCGCTTCACGAAACTTTTGTCAAAGACAAGAAAGTGATTTCCGACTACGAGTGCGCTAAAAAATCTCTAAACAATCTTGTTTCCAGGGTTGAGTCTGGTAGGAAAGCGGGGTCCCCAAGTGAACGAAGAAAGAATATCGCAACTGCGAAAGCATTGTTGGACGATTGCTTGATCGATGCTGATGGAACACAGCATATTTATGGGTCGCAGTCGACCGTAGATATCCAGAACGCATTAAGACGATCAGAAGCGGAGCACTCTAGGTACGAATTAAAGCAAGGGCTTCTAAGTCTCTCAGATGATAGAAAAAGAGATGGGGCGGTAGTCGACAAGGTTATTAAAACGATTTGTGCAATAGCGAATAATGGGCCAAGCTGCTCTGGGCAAATAATAATTGGAGTTGCTGACAAGGAGGCAGACAAAAAACGAATAAGTGAAATTGACGGAGTGGAAGGGAAAAGGATTGGGAGAAAGTATGTCGTTGGAGTAAAACGAGAGGCGGACGTGCTGGGCATTACTATTGAGCAATATTATTCGCAGTGGAAGGAGGCGATCCGGAACTCCGGTCTTTCTGGGAGTGTGCGGGATTCTGTGCTTTCCAATATGGACTATAATGAGTTCTACGGCCTAGGTGTTATCACCATTACCATTCCGCCGCAATGTGAAATGTCTTATGTGGGTGAGGAGACCTTTTTGAGGAGTGGTGACGACACCCTAAAAGCAGAAACTGCACAGCAAATCGCGTCAATCGCGAAAAGGTTTTAGGCAATGGGTTTAGCAAAGGGCTGTTGGTGGCGGTACCTATGTCTGCTCTCACCAGTAACTGCATAACACGGCGCTTGAGGCGACGCTCGCACGCTCGCGCGCCTCAGCTATGCGTTATAAGTCATTGAGAGTTTTTCATGAGTTTGATTGAAGCGATTATTGTTGGTCTACAATTTAAGCGGCTAGAGAGGCCTCTAGTGTTCGTTACTATGCTTCTTGCGCTAGTGTGCTTCATGGCGCTCGCTGTAGTAATTGCTCTTGCGGGCCTTGAGCTTCTATTATCAGGCAAGGGGCTGTTTCCCGCCTTGGGCACAGTTTTACTATCGTCCATGTTTTTTGGGCTGTCCGCCGTGTGCGGCCATTTTGTCAAAAAGAGTGTGCAGTAATGCCTTATAACCAAGCCATTAAATGCGCTCTCTCCGGTCGCCGGACGCTCATGTTCCTTGCGCCGTTTATTGCAGGCCTTAATTGCCAAGGAGAGATATGGCTATAACCTTCAAGGTGAATCACCCAGTTACCACTGACCAGTTCATCGGTTTACTGGAGAGTTCTAGCCTCGGGGAGCGTCGGCCAATCCACGATCGAGACTGTATGGATGGGACGATTTCTAACTCCAATCTCGTCGTAAGCGCGTGGGATGATGAGTTGTTGGTTGGCATCGCCCGCGGTGTCACGGATTTTCACTACGCCTGCTACCTGTCAGATTTGGCGGTTCATCAGCACTATCAAAGATCAGGAATAGGCAAACGATTACAGTCACTGACCCAAGAGCAACTCGGGCCGCTCTGCAAATTGATCCTCATTGCAGCACCGGCGGCCAACTCGTACTACCGTCGGCTTGGTTACACGCACAATGATCGTTGCTGGGTTCTGGATGCGGGAGTGACCATTGGTAATTAACAAGGCCAGGCACGCGACGGCTACCGCACTGCGGATTCGCCGCCATTCCGTAGCTGCGCATGCCGGTTGGCGTTAGGCCGCAAGGGGAACTCATTGGGCCAGTGCACAAGGGCTGGAATACCGGGGCACTGCCATCACTGGCAGGGCCCGGTACCTGTTTGTTGTCTGGCCTTGAGGCTTACAACTCCTGCTTGGTCGGCCGGATGATCATCTCGTTCACATCCACATCACCCGGCTGCTCGATGGCGTAGGTGACCGCCCGGGCAATGGCGTCGGCATCAATGGCCACCGCGTACAGGTCATTGGCTGCTTTCCGCGCATCCGGATCCGTGATGTGGTCAGTCAGTTCCGTGGCCACCGCTCCGGGGGAGATGTTGGTGGCCCGGATCTCGCCGTTGGATTCCTGGCGGATGCCTTCCGACAGCGCTTTCACGGCGTACTTGGTGGCGCAGTAGACAGCCGCACCCGGGAAGACGACATGGCCGGCCACGGAGGACAGGTTGATGATGTGGCCGGAGCCCTGCTTGCGCATGGTCGGCAGCACGGCAGCCAGGCCGTAGAGGACACCCTTGATGTTCACATCGATCATGGTGTCCCACTCGTCCACGTTCAGCTTGTCGATGGGCGCGAGCTGCATCAGGCCGGCGTTGGCCAGCAGCACATCAATGCGACCAAAGAGCTCCACTGTTCTGTCGGCCACGGCCTGAACGGCCTGACGATCGGTCACATCCAGGACCTGGTACTCAGCCTGACCGCCTTCTTTCTCAATCGACTCTTTCAGTTGCTTCAGTCGATCTTCACGGCGCGCTGTCAGCATGAGTTTTGCCCCACGCTTGGCAAGCATGTGTGCCGTCGCTTCACCCAGGCCACTGCTGGCACCGGTGATGATCACTACTTTGTTTTCAACCTCTGACAAGGTTCCAACTCCTGTTAACCGAGGGGGAGTGCGCGGACACTATTGCGCTTGCTCAAGCGTGGGATAGTCGATGTAGCCACGTTCGTCGCCACCGTAAAAGGTGCTGTCGTCCCAGCGGTTCAATGGCGCGTTCTGCCGGAACCGCTCGACCAGGTCCGGGTTGGCGATCATGGGGCGCCCGAAGGACACCAGGTCGCAGTAACCGGCCTGGATGCGCTCGATTGCCTCATCCCGGCTGTAGGCGCCGTTGCCGATGTAGGTGCCGCTGAAGGCGTTGCGAATGGCTTTGAGGACGGATTCCGGGCGGCCTTCTTCGTGGTTGCCCTGGAAGGAGTCCTCGACCACTTCCAGATAGGCGATGCCGGCCTCGTCAAGGCCACGGGCGAATGCCTCAAAGGTGGTGTGGGGGTCTTCATCGTACATGCTGTTGAAGCTGCCGGTGGGGGTGACGCGCACGCCAATGCGAGCCGTTGGCCAGACCTGCTTGACCGCCTCGACCACCATCAGCGGGAACCGCACCCGGTTTTCCACGGAGCCGCCGTATTCATCGGTGCGCTGGTTGCTGCCGGTCCGCAGGAACTGATCCAGCAGATAGCCGTTGGCGGCGTGGATCTCGATGCCATCAAAACCGGCCTCCCGGGCGTTCTCGGCGCCCTGACGGAACTGTTCCACCACTTTGGGGATTTCTTCGGTTTCCAGTGCCCGCGGTTGGGGAACGTCTACCATTCCCGATTCAGCACTGATAAAGACCTGCGATCCTTCAGGGGTGATCGCCGACGGGGCAACGGGGCTGGCTCCACCCGGCTGGAGTTCATTGTGTGAGATGCGACCCACATGCCAGAGCTGGGCGTGGATACGGCCACCGGCTTCATGCACCGCATCGGTGACCTTGCGCCAGCCCCGAACCTGTTCGCTGGAGTAGATGCCCGGTGTGAATGCGTATCCCTTGCCCTCGGGGCAGACTTGCGTTGCTTCGCTGATGATCAGCCCGGCGCTGGCCCTCTGAGCGTAGTAGGTGGCGTTCATGTCGCTGGGAACGTCACCGGGTTGGCTGGCCCGGGCCCGGGTGAGCGGTGACATGATGATCCGGTTGGGCAATGTCAGATCGCCCAGGGTCACGGTGTCGAATAGCGGGTTGTGCGCTTGATTCATCGGTTCTCACTCTTGCGTGATTGAATGACTGTGATCCGGCCTGGCGTTAATTCGTCAGGATTTTCCGGAAGAGAAGTGACTGAAACTGGTCCAGTGGCTGTCTGGAGCGGATCAATTTGGCTCTCAGTATTGCGCCCTGCCAACCAGACAGCAGCAGGGATGCCGCCTCCGCTGCATCGAGGTCTGTTGGGATCTCGCCCGCATGCTGTCCTTCGGTAATGCAGTCCGCGAAGCGGCGCTCCCAACCGGCAAATACCGTGTCGAGCTTGGAGCGGAACGCTTCGTTCTGGGTGGCCAGCTCCTGGCCTAGGTTGCCGATGAGGCACCCCTTCGAGAAATCACAATCAATGACGTCCTGGGAGGCGGCCTCCAGATAGGCTCGGATGCGATCGAGCGGTGTCAGTGCGGGATTGCTTACTGTTTCATCCAGGCGCTGATCGTAGTCGCGGGCGTAGTCGTCAATGACTGCCAGGCCAAAGTCGTTCTTGCTGCTGAAGTAGTAATAGAACGAGCCCTTGGGTACCTGAGCTGCATCCAGCACTTTGTTGATCCCCGTGGCCTGGAAGCCATTGCAGAGAATCAGCTGTGCGCCGACTTGGATGATGTGCTGGCGAGTGTCGTCCGATCCCATGGCGCGGATATTAGACCGGTCTCCTAGTGGGGTCAACCGGTGCGGAATCAGGAGCCCTCCGGGGAAAGTCAGCTCCAGCAGCAGACACGTGCTGAATGCACCCTCGACAGGGCCCACTGGGCGTTCAGTCGGTTTCGTGGGAAAACGGATGACCAGCTAGAGGCAGGGCTGGCAACGATGCTCAGCTCAAGGAAGCGCTGATCTAATGGCGCTCTCAGCGCTCGTGTCTTGTGGCCGAAGACGGCTCTCAGTGGCAGCCGACCCAAGTCCGGCTTGATCGTGCCTGGCGGGGCGGCGTCGCCGCCCTGGTTTTCGGCCTCAGATGGAGTTCTCGCTTGGACCGCCGGCACCCGTCAGAAAGGCAGAATCTTCTCCCCCTTCAGGGCCTGCACTGGACAGCCACTGCTTCGCAGCGGCTGCCGTCTAGCTTGGCGGTTGGCCGGGTGTTGCGTGATGGGCAACGTGGTACGGTCTGGGCATGAACAGATCATTCCGTCACGAGGGGTTTCGGCGACTCTGCAAGTCGGGGAGCGTCGCTGGTATCGCGTCGCAGCAGGCGACTCGGCTGCAGGATACAGCTGGCCGCGCTTGATACCGCAGCCAGTATCGAAGACATGAGAATCCCGGGATTTCGTCGGCATCCGCCCAAGGGAGGCGACCGCGGCCGGTAGTCAATCTGGGTCAACGGTAACTGGCGTTTGACCTTTGAGTTCCGCGTAGGAAACGCCGTAGAAACCCTGCAGTGCGATGAGCCCAATAACGGAATCCAGCCGACGCGCTAACGCGCGGGGCTCATCCCTGGCGTTATGTGGCTGAAGCGGGGGCGATCTAATGCTCTTTCGAAAGGAGTTCCTCGAAGGCATTCGGGCGGGGGCCGTTACACTGGCGTTCCGCCGCTGGCGGCGGCCATCCGTGCGAGAGGGCGGCACGTTGCTTACTCCCGTCGGACAACTCAGTATCAGGTCTGTGGAGCCCGTGACCCTGAACCAGATTTCCGAGGAGGATGCTCACCGCGCGGGCTACAAGTCTAGACAGGCGTTGCTGGATGAGTTGCAGCGTCGGTCTGAGGGGGAAGTTTACCGCATTGTATTTGGACAATTGCGCCCGGATCCCCGAGTCGAGCTGCGCGAGGCACCGGTGGCAACAGAGGCGGAGTTCGAGGGTCTGCGGCGGTGCTTGATTCGATTGGATGCGCGTGCACCTGAGGGGGCATGGACCGTTCGTACATTGGAAACCGTGGAATCGCATCCAGGCGTGCGCGCAGGTGACCTCTCCGGTCTCGTCGGTCAAGACAAGGAGTTGTTTAAGGTGAACGTGCGTAAGCTTAAGAACCTCGGTCTCACCGAGAGCCTCGGGACTGGCTATCGCTTGTCGCCCCGTGCCGAAGCGCTTCTCCGAGCCCTGCGTGCAGTGAGGTGGACCCAATCAGTTGGACAACCTGATGGTGTCCCTAAGCTATGATCCGGTTGTTTCCCTGGCTCAGGCTGCCAAGGATATGGATTGCCCGTAGTACACCTCATCGGGCGTTTGGTAATCAAGGGTTTGGTGGTACCGGGTCTGATTGTAATGCCGGAAGTACCGGTGGAGCGCCTGCTTCAAGTGTCGGCCATCCTCGAAGGCAGTGAGGTAGACGCACTCGTGTTTGACGCTGCGCCAGAGCCGTTCCACGAAGATGTTGTCATGGTAGCAGCCCTTGCCGTCCATACTGATCCGGATGCCATACTCTTTGAGAACGCTTG